>JBEKNG010000680.1:0-3718 GCA_049523075.1 Paraburkholderia sp. | reverse complement strand
ACGGCACCGCCGTGGTGGCCGCCCAGGCGTCAGTGGGCTCGTATGGCTACGGCGGCACCAACACGCAGGAACTGGTTAGCATCGGTCTGCGCCATAAGTTCTGATTGTGCTGCAACTGCCGCGCCCGTAGCGAAAGCTGGGGCGACAGGAAAAAGCCGGTCGTCAGCGTGAGCTGATGACCGGCTTTGTTTTACGCGCAATACGGTTGTGCCGCTATCGCGCTAGTCAACTACGCCTTCTTCAGATGGGGTCCCAGCAGCGACAGATCAGCCGCGCTGAGCCGATCGTTTGCGGTATTCAGCTGATGCCAGTAGGGATAGAGCAGCGGCGGGGCGCTGACCTTATCGAGCCGTTCGCGCTGGCTCGCGCTCAACGTGACGTTGGCGGCGCTGAGGTTGTCGCGCAGTTGCGTCTCGTTGCGCCCGCCGATGATCACCGAGGCCACGGCTGGCCGCCCCAGCGTCCAGGCCAGCGCAACCTGCGCGGCCGAGACGTTGAGCTCGCCGGCCACTTCGAGCAGCACGTCGACGATCGACCACAAGCGTTCCTGATCGCGAATCGGCGGCTCGGTCCAGCCCGCGAGCTGGCGCGTGCCCTCCGGAGTCGTGTCGCGGCGATGCTTGCCCGACAGCAAGCCGCCGGCTAGCGGACTCCAGACCAGAATGCCCAGCCCCTGATCGAGCGCCACCGGCGCGAGTTCATATTCCGCCTCGCGCGCTTCGAGCGTGTAGTGGATCTGCTGGCTCACGAAGCGCGGCAGACGATCGCGCTCGCTCACGTGCAGTGCTTTCATCAGATGCCAGCCCGAGTAGTTCGAGCAGCCCACGTAGCGGACTTTGCCGTGGCGCACCAGTGAGTCGAGCGCTTCGAGCGTCTCTTCGAGCGGCGTGAGCCCGTCCCATTCGTGGACCTGGTAGAGGTCGATGACATCCGTCTTGAGGCGCCGCAAACTCGCCTCGCAGGCCTCGATCAGATGATGCCGCGACAGGCCGCGGTCGTTCGGCCCGTCGCCCATCGGAAAGCGCGCCTTGGTTGCGATCAGGACGCCGCCCTTGCGCTTGCCGCCAAGCGCTGCGCCGACGATCTCTTCCGACGCACCGTTCGAGTAGACGTCCGCCGTATCGATCAGATTAACGCCTGCATCAATACATATGTCGATCTGCCGGCGCGCCTCATCAAGGCCCACTTCGCCGACGCTCGCAAACTTCCCCTTGCCGCCCATTGTCATCGTGCCGAGTGTGACGGTCGACACCTTGAGGCCTGAACGGCCAAGTTGACGATATTCCATAATCGAACAATCTCCTGTGAATGCTGCTAAGGATGTGAGGCCGACGCGCGGCCGCTTGATAACCGTTTCAGACGCGGTTGTTCGCCTTGCTGCTCCTGCTTTGCCCGTGCTGGTGGCGCGATTTTGCGCCGTTTTTGCGAGGCTTGCTGGAGGTGGCGGCGCACACCTCGTGCCTGCCGGCGTGCCATAGCGAAGCCCTGCGCGAATGCCGGGGTATGGAGCGAGGGATCCGGTTGCACGTTCCAAAGCAAATGCCTGTGTTTCATGCAAGAATCGCGGCCGGGGACGTGGGCAAACGAAAGAATGCAATGCGAAGTGAACCCGCCCACTAAAAATATCATTGGTGATGAGGAGTAGACAGTTGATTCAGCGTATCTCGCGTTTCTTTACCCAGGTGGTCCATCGCGTCCTGCCTGATCCCTTGATATTCGCGATTTTCCTGACCATTGCGACGTTCGTGCTCGCCGTCAGTCTGACGCCGAAGGCGCCCGCCGAGCTGATAGTCATGTGGGGCGGCGGCTTCTGGAACCTGCTCGCCTTCTCGATGCAGATGGCGATGATTCTGGTGACCGGTCATGCGCTTGCCAGTTCGGGACCGGTCAAGCGGCTGCTGGTGGCACTCGCAAGCTCGGCGCGCACGCCCGCTCAAGGCGTCATGCTGGTGGCCTTTTGCGGCGCAGTGGCGTGTGCCATCAACTGGGGCTTCGGCCTCGTGCTGGGGGCGATGCTGGCGCGCGAAGTCGCGCGGCGCGTCAAGGGCACCGATTACCGTCTGCTGGTAGCCAGCGCGTATATGGGGTTCCTGACGTGGCACGGCGGACTCTCCGGATCGGTGCCGCTGGTCGCAGCCACCAAGGGCAATCCGCTGGAAAAGACCGTTGGGCTGATTCCGGTCTCGCATACGATCTTCACCGGCTACAACGCCTTCATCACGTTTGGGCTGATCGTGCTCCTGCCGATTCTCGCGCGCCTGATGATGCCGAAGCCCGAAGACGTGGTGGCCGTGGACCCGGCACTGCTCGAGGACCCGCCTTCGGTGGATCGCATCCTGCCCGCCGATGCGACACTGGCCGAGCGACTCGAAGAAAGCCGCGTGCTGGCGATACTGGTCGCGCTGGTATGTGCGGCTTATCTCGTCGTCCGGACGGTAGAGAAGGGCTTTACGCTCGATATCGATACGGTGAACCTCGTGTTTCTCGCCGCCGGCATGGTGCTGCACAAAACGCCGATGGCGTACGCGCGGGCGGTCGGCGCGGCAGCGAAGGGCGCCTCGGGCATCATGATCCAGTTTCCGTTTTACGCCGGGATTCAGGCGTTGATGGATCATTCGGGGCTGGCCGGCGTGATTACCCGCTGGTTTGTGGATATTGCCAATGTGCACACCTTCCCGCTGCTGGCGTTCCTGAGCTCGGCGGTCATCAATTTCGCGGTGCCGAGTGGCGGCGGCCATTGGGTGGTGCAGGGACCGTTCGTGATGCCGGCAGCGCAGGCGCTTCACGCGGACCTCGGCAAATCGGCCATGGCGATTGCCTACGGCGAGGCCTGGACCAACATGGCGCAGCCGTTCTGGGCGCTACCGGCACTGGCGATTGCCGGGCTTGGCGTGCGTGACATCATGGGCTACTGCGTGACGGCGCTGCTGTTCTCGGGTGTCGTGTTCATTGCGGGCCTGTATCTCTTCTAGATGGCATCTGGATTGCTGTCGACGTTTGCCTCGGGAGGCACGACTCATGAACGCTGACCAACCTGTTACGCCACCGGTGCAACCGGTTCGTCGCCGCGTACTCGTTTGGGATGCGCCAACGCGGCTGTTTCACTGGCTGGTGGTGCTGCTGGTCGCCGGAGCTTATGCGACATTGAAGCTGAACTGGATCGACTGGCACGTGCGGATCGGAGAAGCGCTGCTGGCGCTGCTCCTGTTCCGCTTGCTGTGGGGCTGCCTCGGCAGCGAGACCGCACGGTTTGGCAGCTTCGTGGCCTCGCCCGTGTCAGCGTTACGCCATCTGCGTCATCTGTTTCGCCGCGAGCCGGATCTGCAGGTGGGCCACAATGCTGCGGGCGGCTGGATGGTGTTGCTCCTGCTCGCCTTGTTGCTGCTGGAGACGCTCAGCGGCGTGTACGTCTACAACGAAGTGGCCGACGAAGGCCCACTCAGCGAAATCATGCCGGCATGGGTCGCCAATGCCATTTCGACATTGCACGCGGTGGTGTGGGACGTGTTGCTGGCCGCGGTCGTGCTGCACGTGCTGGTGATCGCGCTTTACGCGGTGGTGAAGGGACACAATCTGCTGCGCCCGATGCTGAGCGGCTACAAGCCGTTACCACCGACCATCGCTGCGCCGCGGCAGAAGCCCATACTGCTGGCGTTGCTTCTGCTGTTGATCGGCGCGGCGGGGGTGGTATTGCTCGCGGTCTATCTCTGAGCCTGTT
>JBEKNG010000679.1:0-3720 GCA_049523075.1 Paraburkholderia sp. | reverse complement strand
ATGCGCGAGATCACCCACGAAATCAGGCGCGTGACCGACATCATGGGTGAAATCACCGCCGCCTCGCAGGAACAGAGCAAGGGTATCGGCCAGGTCAACCAGGCCGTCACGCAGATGGACGAAGTGACGCAGCAGAACGCGGCATTGGTCGAGCAGGCAGCGGCGGCCGCCAGCTCGCTTGAGTCGCAGGCAGACGATCTGAAAGCGTCCGTCTCCATGTTCAGGCTGAACGTTTCACGTGACGCCCATTGAGACCCGCAGCCTGGGAGGGGCCTATCTACTCCCCGTCGCCCCGACCGTTTCGCCCTTGAACACTGTCCGCCAATCATCCTTCACATCGACGATCAGCCAGCCCTTCACATTCGCCTCTTCCAGTCCTTTATCCAGCTTCCCGCTGCGGGCCGTGCGGTCGTACGCGTACTCCCGCTGCGCGTCGGTGTGATGCACAAGGGCCGCGAAGCGTGGGCCGTCGCCGGAGGTGGTCCATTCGAGCATCGGCAGGTCGCCGTCCGAGCTGCCGAACGCCATCAGCGGCCGCCGGCCGATCACGGCCTGGATGGTTTGCGGTTTCATCGTGCCGTCGTTGATCGTGTCGATCTGCCCGGTTCGCGTGAGCGATGCCGCGCCGTTCGCCAGTCCATACTGATACCGGATCGTGCTACCGATAACCTCGTCAGGCGGCACGCCGTACATGCGCTGCGAAATCGCGCGCATGAATTCGACGCTCTCAGGCGCGACGATGTAAGTCTTGAAGCCATTGGCGCGCAGGTAGGCGAGCAACTCGACCATCGGCTGATACGCGAGACTCGTGTATGGCCGGTTGAAGTGCGGATCGCTCGCCGTGTCGAACCAGTCGTGCACGATCGATGCGAAACTGTCCGTCGTCATGCCGGCGTGGCTCGCGGCCAGCAGTTTCAGCGCTTCCGCATCGCCGCCACTTGCGACGCCCTTCAGATCGCCGCGCAGGATTGAGCGGAACGGCTCCTGGCGTTTCCATTCCGGATGATGCGGCGCCAGCGTTTTCACCCGTTGCAGCGTGAAGACCAGTTGCACGGAGGCGGGCTGCTCGACCCACAGCGTGCCGTCCAGATTGAATACCGCAATCCGCCCGGCGCGCGGCACGAAGTCTTTCGATTCGGGCGTCGTAACCCGCGTGACGAAATCAACAATCGAGCGCTCCGCCGGCGTGTCGTACCACGACACCATGGTTGAATTGCCGGACGGCGCACGGGCCGGGCGGGAGGCTTGCGCTGTGCCCGGACGGGGTGTGCTTGCGCAGGCGCAGAGAACAACAACGGTCAACCCGATCCAGCATCTGCGCATCAAGCAAATCATGAAAGCCTCGTATTAGTGTGTGATGTCGTGCGACATGGGATTCTCCACCAATCCAATTCGCGCTTACTAAATATCACATTCGGCGCGTTTGTCTAAAGGTTTGCGAGGTACGTGGCTGGCGGCGAGCGGGCACTTGCCTCGGCGTCCGGTGTGGATGCTGCGCGCGTGCCGTGCGTCGCGTTTCGGTACCGGGATGCGCTTGTCGGACCATGGCGGAGCCATCCGGTACGTCGACCCATTACGGCTTTCCGGTCTCCGGGAGCCAGTCGAAGTCGCGCCGGTCAGGCGCAATTGTTTTTCTATTCGCATCAATTCATTAAAACGGCCATCGACGTTTCAAAAACAGATTTTATCCAATGGCGTAGTCATTCAATAGACATCGAAAAAGTCTGCCTTTCTATCGTGTTACAAATTTATCTCTATGCTTTGAACAAACGTTTGCTAGTATTTGCAAGGATGGCGGTGATTCAGCGCATCCTTTACCTGCCACACACGTGCGGTCCTGTGCGGCGTACTGGTCATATGCAGGGAGCGTCCATGCAAGCCCGGTTTGATGCCGTCGAGCTTCACAAAGGTGCGCTTCATACTTAGCGCCTATTTAGTCGAACCTATTCGGGTTTCAGGATTTCCCCGCCACTTCCGGTGATAGCGGGCGGTATGAATTCGCGCCAGTATTAACCTACTGACTGCGTTACTGGTCAATCTCCTATTTGCTTTGTGCAAAGGAATGCACTCGCCTATTAATAACGCCAGAACCAGGGAAATTGAATGTCCATGAAGCGATCCCTTGGAGCGAGTGCGGTGTTGTGCGCGGCGGTATTCTCGCCGGCGGCTTACGCGCAGGCTTCGGCAGATGATGCCAACAAGAGCAATAACCCGCTGAATCTGGCGCCGTCGTTCAACCTCCAGGATTACTACACCCCGAGCCTGTTCGGCGTCAGTGGCCACACGAACGACCTGCTGCTGCGGCCGACCGTGCCGGTGGGGCCAATCGGACCGATCGGCGTGCCGCAGATTTTCCGCGCCACCGTGCCGATCAGCACCCGTCCGGACCCGGCGGGCGGCTACAACACGGGCCTTGGCGACATCAACCTGTTCGACATCTTCCTGCTGTCGCAGTCCGATGTGCAGCTTGGTGTCGGCCCGTTAATCACCATGCCCACCGCCACCGACCCAAGCCTCGGCACCGGCAAATGGCAAGGCGGTCTGGCGGCGGTGGCTGTCAACGCGACCCCGGCGCATCTGCTCGGCGCGCTGGTCCAGTGGCAGCACTCGTTCGCAGGTCAAAGCGGCCGACCGACCACCCAATCGCTCACGGCCCAGCCGTTCGCCATCTTCAATCTGCCCAGCGGCTGGTACATCCGTTCCACCGCTATCTGGACCTTCGACCTGCAGCACGGCACCTACTACATCCCGGTCGGCCTCGGTGCGGGCAAGGCGTGGAAGAGTGGTTCGACCATCTACAACGCGTTCATCGAACCGCAGTATTCGGTCGCCCACTCAGGCGCCGGCACGCCGCAAGTGACGATTTTTGCCGGGCTGAATCTGACGTTCGGCAAGTGACGATAAAACCTGAGAGACCACCCTATGAATCTGTTTACGCTTCTACGCATTGGTGTGATATCAGCAGGACTGACGCTCATGACGCTGCCTCAGCAGTACGCCGGCGCACAGGCGAGCGCCGCTACGGCCACCGTGACTGCCTCGCCGGACGAAGCGCGTGGCATCGCCAAGGATGCGTTCATCTATGCCTACCCGATGCTGTTCAACTACAAGACGTTGTATCAGCAGGTGCTCGACCCCGCCTCGAAGTCGTACGTAGGCGGCTTCGGCAAGTTCCGCAACTATTCGCAGCCGTACGGTCCCGAGAACAAGGAGATCGTGACGCCCAACAACGACACGCCGTATTCGTGGGCCTGGCTCGATCTGCGCCGTGAGCCGTGGGTGTTGACGGTACCCGCCGTGAAGAACGACCGCTACTACGTATTCCAGTGGATCGATCTGTTCACCTATAACTTCGCCTATGTGGGCTCGCGGACCACCGGCAACGGCGCGGGCTACTACCTCTTTGCCGGCCCCAACTGGCACGGCGATACGCCGAAGGGCATCGACAAGGTGTTCCGCTCGGAGACCGACCTCATTCTCACGCTGGGGCGGACCGCGCTCAGCGGCCCGGCCGACGTGAAGAACGTCCAGGCAATCCAGAAGCAGTACCAACTCACGCCGCTGTCCGTGTTCGAACATACCAGCGCGCCGCCGCCGGTGGCCAAGGTCACCTTCCCGAAATGGGACGAAGCGAAGGCCACCTCGATCGATTTCATCGCCTATCTGAACTTCCTGCTGCAGTTCACGCAGCCCACGGCGCCGACCGAAGCGGAGCTGATG
>JBEKNG010000678.1:0-3721 GCA_049523075.1 Paraburkholderia sp. | reverse complement strand
TGGCCGTTGCGCAATTCCGCGCGCGTGCGCAGGTTGTGCGCCTCCGAGCCGGCCTGCGGTTCGGTCAGGCAGAATGCGCCGATCCGGCGTCCCGTGGCGAGATCCTCCAGGTAGGTGTCTTTCTGCTCTTTAGTCCCGAAATTCAGGATCGGACCGCAGCCGACCGAGTTGTGCACGCTCATCAAGGTCGCGCAGGAAGCGCAACCGGCGGCGACTTCCTCGAGCGCCAGCGCATAGGCCACGTAGTCAGTGTACGAGCCGCCCCATTCGGACGGCACGATCATGCCGAGCAAACCCAGCTCGCCCATCTGTTTGACCACCTCGTCCGGCAGCTTCGCGTCGCGGTCCCACTGCGCCGCCTGCGGCGCCAAACATTCGACTGAGAAGTCGCGCGCCGCGTCGCGGATCATCCGTTGGTCGTCGGTGTAGAAATCGTCCATGAAGGGGCCTCGCCTCTGCGTCAATGTGAGGACCAGTGTAGCAAGCTGCTGGACAGGTTCGATGCTCTGCCCGATCATTCTGCGTGAGCGGATTTGCCATACCGGCACAACGGAGCAGGCCCATCAGGCGCAGATGGATGTGGCTGGCATCACGCGGCACCTGGACTCCTGAGCGCATTTGCCAGCCCCGCGTATACCCACCCGTTGCCGGCCCAAGCCATGCAACCCGATTTGATCCAATGACGCCGAAAAACGATAGAGGGACGATCTCGCTGAGCCTCGTCGAAGAAACGCTGGCGCTCGCGCGCTCGCGCGGCCTCGATGTCCTGCCGCTCGTCGAAGCGGCCGGGATTGCGCCGCAAATGCTGGCCGCGCCGAAAAGCCGGGTGTCGTCGGCGCAATACGGTGCTCTGTGGACCGGCATTGCGCGGGCGCTCGACGACGAGTTTTTCGGCCAGGACTCGCATCCGATGCGTTCCGGCAGCTTTATCGCCATGACTCAGTGCGCGTTGACCGCACGCAACGGCGCCCTGGCGCTGTCGCGCTCGCTCGGCTTCATGCGCCTCGTGCTTGACGATCTCAGCGCGCAAGTCAGTTCGGAGCCGAGCCGCGTACGGATCACTTTTAGCCATCGCGAAGGCACGCCGCAGCCGACCATGTTCGCCTATGCGACGTACTTCATCCTGGTGTACGGGCTGGTGTGCTGGCTCGTCGGCCGGCGCATTCCGTTGCTGGCAGCGCGCTTTCGCTGCGTGAAACCGGCTGCGGCGCAGGAATACCGCCTGATGTTCTGCGACGACATACGTTTTGACCAGGACGCTTCGTATGTCGACCTGCCGCCGGAGTTTCTCGAACTGCCGGTGATCCAGACTACCCAGACGATCAAGCCGTTCCTGCGCGACGCGCCCGGCAACTTTATCGTCAAGTACCGCAATCCCGGGTCGCTGGCCGCACGAGTTCGCAAAATGCTGCGCGCGCTGCCGATGGCCAGTTGGCCCGCCGCCGACCAGATGGCGCTGCGCCTGCATGTCGCCGAAGCGACCATGCGGCGACATCTCAAGCAGGAGGGCTATACCTATCAGTCCATCAAGGACGATCTGCGGCGCGACATCGCCATTGCGGAACTGCAGGACAGCCGACGCAGCATCGCCGAGATCGCGACAAGGGTGGGGTTCGCCGAACCGAGCGCGTTCCATCGTGCGTTTCGCAAATGGACCGGCATGCGGCCGACCGATTACCGGCTCGCGCGGGCCGGTCTCACGCATCCGCCAGAATCGGACTAAGCTGTAAGCGGCAGGCCTGCCTTTTTTCGGCCCGCGTCGCCCGAATCCGTTCGAGGCGGCGTCCTCGGCCGTCCGCGATGAGAAAGTACCGGTTTCTCCCGTTCCGGCAATCCGGCCCGCGCCGCCGGCGTATCCCCAGCGGTTTAGCGGTCCGGTTCCTGCGCGGCCTGGCCGCGCTTGGATTCCTGCTGGCATTCGCCAGCGTCCTGCCTGTCTGTATCGAAGCCGCCGTGGCGCCGGGCGGGGTCATCGTGATCCCCGTCAATGGGGCCATTGGCCCTGCCAGCGCCGACTTCATTGAGCGCAGCCTGCAACGCGCCGCCCACAACCGGGCGCAACTGACCGTGCTGCAACTCGACACGCCTGGCGGGCTAGATACGTCGATGCGGCAGATCATCAAGGCGATTCTGAGCTCGCCCGTGCCAGTAGCGGCTTTCGTGGGCCCGAGCGGCGCGCGGGCGGCGAGCGCAGGCACGTATATCGTCTATGCAAGCCACATCGCGGCAATGGCGCCCGGCACCAATCTCGGCGCGGCGACGCCGGTACAACTCGGCATGGGCGGCGCGGAGCCGCCGGGGCAAAACGCACCGGGATTGCCGGGCTTGAGCCCAACCGGCCAGGGAGCGGCGGGGGCGGCGGGAGGCGCTGGATCCTACGGTGCAGCAGGCGCAGCAGCAACATCAGGCGCAGCGCCAACATCAAACGCTGCCGCCCGCGACACCAACGCCAGCGCGATACCTCTCGACACCCAATCGACCGAACTCCGCAAGCAGGTCCACGACGCGGCCGCCTATATCCGCGGTCTGGCACAACTGCGCGGCCGCAACGCCGATTGGGCCGAACACGCGGTGCGAGAAGCCGTGAGCCTGTCGGCCAATGAAGCCCTCACCCAGCACGTAATCGACCTGACCGCGCGCGACGTGCCCGACCTGCTGCGCAAACTCGACGGCCGCACGGTCAATACCGTTGCAGGCGACCAGCGGCTGAACACGACCAACGCGCCCATCGTCACGCTCGAACCCGACTGGCGCAGCCATTTCCTCGCCGTGATCACCGACCCGAACGTGGCATTGATTCTGCTGATGATCGGCATGTATGGCCTGTTCTTCGAGTTCGCTAATCCCGGCTTCGTGCTGCCCGGCGTAGTAGGGGCGATCAGCCTGCTGATCGGCCTGTTCGCCATGCAGATGCTGCCCATCAGCTATGTAGGGCTCAGCCTGATCTTTCTGGGCCTCGCCTTCCTGATTGCCGAGGCGTTTCTGCCCACCTTCGGCGCGCTGGGCTTCGGCGGCATCGTCGCGTTCGTGGTCGGCGCGCTGATGCTGATCGATACCGATGTGCCGGGCTACGGCATCCCGTTGCCGGTGATCGCGGCCGTCACCGCATTCAGTGCGTTGTTTGTGTTCACGGTATCGAGCGTTGCATTGCGCGCCCGTCGCCGGCCGGTCGTGACCGGTTCGGAAGCCTTGATCGGCAGCCTTGGTGTCGTGCTCGGCGAGGGACTCGTGCCGCACGGCAGCACGGGCACGGGCGAAGGCTGGGCCCAGGTCCACGGCGAACGTTGGCAAGTGCGCAGCACTGCGCCGCTTGCCCCCGGACATGCGGTGCGTGTCACAGCACGGCGTGGTCTCACGCTCACCGTGGTACCCGCGGAAAAATCACGATAGAGGGAAACTTCATGATCGGATTCACATTCGGCTTCGGCAGCATCCTGATCGTCCTGATCGCCATACTGATTGCATCGTCGATCCGCATCTTTCGCGAGTACGAGCGCGGTGTCGTCTTCATGCTCGGCCGCTTCTGGAAGGTCAAGGGGCCGGGTCTCGTGCTGATCATCCCGATCGTCCAGCAGGTGGTGCGGATGGATCTGCGCACCGTCGTGTTCGACGTGCCGCCGCAGGACGTGATTACGCGCGACAACGTCTCGGTCAAGGTCAACGCGGTGGTGTATTTCCGCGTCGTCGATCCGGAGCGGGCGGTGATTCAGGTGGCGAAGTA
>JBEKNG010000677.1:0-3723 GCA_049523075.1 Paraburkholderia sp. | reverse complement strand
GTGCGGTGGGCCACTCGGCGTTGAGATCGTGGTGTCGAGCCGCAAACAGCAGGCCGCCGATCGTGCCATGTTCCGCCACGTCGGCGCCAATCCCGCCGATTACCGCATCCTGGTTGTGAAGAGTTCTGTACATTTCCGCGCCGATTTTGCCGGATTGGCTGACGAAATCCTGGTGGTAGCCGCGCCCGGGGTCAACGTAGCGGATTTACGCCAGCTGCGTTACGAAAAATTGAGGCCCGGCGTCAAGTTGCTTTGAAATCAACCCAGCTCGATGGAAGGCAGCAGCCACGGTGCATTCGCATCGATGATCGGCAGGAAGCGATCCTTCAGCAATTGCATACTGTCCTGGGCGAGTTGCTGCGGCAGCAAACCCAGATCGTCTTGACGGGCAACCATGGTGAGTTCGCGGAAGAACTCCTCGCCGGGAACCGGAATCAGGCGAAACGCCTGGGAGAACTTGTTATCCGGCGTCAGCCCCGACTGCAACAGGCATAGCGGCGTGGTGATGGTCCAGCCGGCATTGGCCATCACGAGAGACATAATCGCGAACGTGTTGTCGAGCTGCAGTCGTACCGGCGGTTGAGTCCCCCACTTCTCCAACTGGGTTTCAATACTGCGGCCAATGACGGTGGTATTGCTGTAGCGAATGAAATCGTCTCTGACCAGCAGGCTGCGCAGAGAAGGAACGGATCCTTTGAAGTTGCCGGGCAAGACCAGCACGAATGGTTCGCGCAAGATGCGCTGGCGGTACAGCGAAGGGGTTTTTAACAGCGGGTCATCGGAAACGATGATGTCTACCCGTCTGGACAACAATGCTTCTGCATGCTGATGCGACTGGCCGGCCACCATCGACCAGTTGGACGTGCGTTGCCGTATTGCAGCCAGCAGCTCGGCGCCGATGCTGGTGGCCATGGAATCGACCAGCGCAATGCGAATATGTTTGAGCGGTTCGCCATGAGGTTTGCAGAACTCTTGACTCAGATGCCTGGCGTCATCCAGCAGCGTACAAGCCCGGTTGTAGAACTGGCGACCCACCGGTGTCAGCATCGGGGGACGTTGCGAGCGATCCAGCAATTGCAGATTGAGGGTTTGTTCAAGGTTCGATAGCGTCTGAGAAACTGAGGACTGTGTGAGGTTGAGCCTTTGACCGGCGGCCGTCATGCCGCCGAACTCGACGACAAGCACGAAGACTTCGAGCGCCTTCAGATCGAAATTGATGCCATTTTGCATAAGACCGGCTGATTTGCCGCAGCGAGAAGTGGCCAGGAACGGG
Organism: Paraburkholderia sp.; assembly: GCA_049523075.1. GTDB lineage: Bacteria > Pseudomonadota > Gammaproteobacteria > Burkholderiales > Burkholderiaceae > Paraburkholderia. Next base: position 2,450 of record JBEKNG010000677.1, on the reverse strand, counting down.
TGGCTCGTGCCACACCTCGGCGTAGTGTACGCGCTGTTAGCGGCCGGCGGAGCGGTTAGCAGCGCGCATCCCCAACGCGCTGCAGTGGTAACTTGTCCTTATTCGTTTCAGCATCCTACTTCGACGTCGCCCGCCGAACCGAGAGGACGGCACCCAGTTCTTCATCGGACAGTGCGGGTGTTGATGTGAACGAGAACAGATCACCCCATTGAAGCACCCATTGCGCAAGTCCACTGGCATCCGTTGCCTCAACGATCGCGACGCCACTCAATTCACCAATTGCATGCCAGCGTCCTAGCAATCGGACATTGTCCGGCGGACGGCCACCGGTTTCCAGGAAACGCTCGACTGCTGGATTTTGCGTTGGCGGCAGCCCTTTCCATTGAACAATGAACTTCATTTCAGCCTCCATGACGGAGATGGGGACGCCGGATACTGGCGGCCGACATCACCGCACACGCCACAGCGTCGCGACGCTTCGACGCCCGGCGTCGTGGCATGAAGTGTCTCCCCATCCGCGCGATCGGCATGAGGCTGCGGAGCAGCATGAATCATCATAGTTGAGCACGCGCAGCGGGCATCTTCTAAATACAGCCGCGAATGGCCAAGTGTTGACGCGATGCCGCCATCTCTATCGTCTGACCATAGCGTGGGATTGCGTCGCCCCGCGTTACCGCGACGCGTGCCGCGCACTAAACAACTTCCGATTCCTTGACCTCGAAAATATCCGCCCATGCGCGCGCGTCATCCTGCATGATATGAGCGCTCTTCTGCACGGCTAGCCGCAATGATTTGCTGGTGAGCCTGTCACCTTTGAGCTTTTCGATATTCGCTTTCTCCCTGTTCAGTAATCCGATGAGTCTTGTCGAGCGATGGACGACGATTTCAAACTCAGCCTGGTTGCGGATGCCGAAGCTCGCAGCACCCAAGGCGGGAAAAACACCGGCTAGCCAGCCCAGCCATCGAGGACCGCCCGTGTCCGGCCAGCAAAGCTCGGCACCCGCCGCAACGATGGTCAGTGCAAAAAGCCCTACGCTCAACCATCTAAGACGTTTGCTTATCCTGGCGTTGCGACGCACCGTGGCCTCGTTGTACGCGAGTTGATCGCGCAATCTCTGCTTGACTGCCCAGTCGCGGATCTCCAAAAGATAGGCTGCGTCATATCGCGCCCCGACTACCCCGACCGACCGGTTGACCGCAGCGACGAACCACGGCACCCATCCGTGCTCCGGGTGAATCTCGCTGCTGCGGTTCATGCAACCGCACGGCTCCGAACCTCCAATTGTCGCCAGCAGATCGGCCTGCCGAAGGTGCTCCGCGAGGGTTCTGTAATCGAGCCATCGCTCCCGCCAGCGATATTGCAATTCGATCAGTAAGAGAACCAATACAAAGCCGAGCGCCGCCAGTTCCACGCACGTAGCGCAAACATCGAGCGACAACTTGCCGGCAGGCACCTTCCTGAGAAATTGTGCGGTAAATGCAGCGACGAGCGATATTGACCCAAGAAAATAGATCATCACAAAGGCGCTCCGATGTTTGTTAGCGTAGTGCGTCGCCAACGCATCGGCCCGCTGGAAGTGGGCGATGTATGTCTGTGCAGCCGGACTGCTCACGCTCGCCGGCTGATTCAGTTCAGGGGTGACGACAGGCGAGGCGTCTGCGCCTCCCAGACATCGCTGCAAGAGGGGAAACACAACGGCTAACCAATTCAAAGGCATGGCCTTCAAATCGGAGCGGGATCGGTCAGCGCTATCGGCACAAACGCTTTCCGGTTCGTCCCACAGATACGTCGCGGCAGCCTTGTGATGATGACGGATATGGGATTGCCCTGGCTCGGCATCCGGCCAGGCTGGCAGCACGATCTCGTGAACGACCTTCTTGATCGCCAGGAGGATGTCGCCTTCGCCATGTGGCGGGTCAAACAGCAGTTTGACGGCATGCGGCGCAGCCGAATGGATATGAATGACCGGCAAGCCCAGCCTCATCGCCGTTGCCACAATCTCGCCCGTGCCACCTTCTCCGGCTGCTTCGAGACCATCCCATACGGCAATCAGCACGTCGCAATGGCGGAGCACAAAATGCCCCGCCTCGGCATAAGCCGCGCCTTCCGCCTCGCGGCGGCCGTCAAGTTCGACCACCTCGCCGATCGCTTTCGCACGTGCCAGCAGGCTACGGAACTCGTCGACACTATCGGGAAAGTCCTTTTCGTATTCCTGCTGCGCGAAGGGCAACGGGGTCGAAAGCAACCACTGCCGCGCGACAGCCTGCCGCGCAATCACGCGGTCTGCGCCCGTTGCCAGCGGCGAGATCACCCGAAGAACCGGCTTCGCCTGCTGGTAGAACCCATGCGACGCGGGATCATCGGCAACCGTGTTCATGGTGGCGCCGATCGCATCGAGAATCTTCCCTATCGTCTCGTCGAGAAGCGTCATGTCGGCCACAGGGAGCTT
>JBEKNG010000676.1:0-3726 GCA_049523075.1 Paraburkholderia sp. | reverse complement strand
CGGCGTGTTCGCCACCCGTCTGTCTTATGTCATCAAGACCGGCAACCGGTACCAGTTGCAGATTTCCGATTCGGACGGCCAGGACGCGCACATCGCGTTGTCGAGCCCCGAGCCGATCATCTCGCCGGCCTGGTCGCCTGACGGCACGAAGGTCGCCTACGTGTCGTTCGAAAAGAAGAAGCCCATCGTCTACATCCACGACCTGCCCACGGGCCGTCGCGTGGTCGTCTCGGACCAGAAGGGCAACAATAGCGCGCCGGCCTGGTCGCCGGATGGACGCACACTGGCAGTGGCGCTTTCGCGCACCGGCAACACGCAGATTTTCGCCGTCAACGCTGACGGCAGCGGTTTGCGCCGGCTGACTCAGGGCACCTCGATCGACACCGAACCCAACTACTCTCCTGACGGACAGTGGATCTATTTCACCAGCGACCGCGGCGGTCAACCGCAGATCTACAAGATGCCGGCGCAGGGCGAAAGTGCCGGCGCAGCTCAGCGCGTCACGTTCACGGGTAACTACAACACCAGCCCGCGCGTGAGCCCGGACGGCAAGGAACTGGCCTACATCTCGCGTGTGGGCGGTGCCTTCAAGCTGTATATCCAGGATTTGCAGTCCGGTTCTGCAACCGGCCTGACCGATACAACACATGACGAATCGCCGAGCTTCGCGGCGAATGGTCAGTACATTCTTTACGCCACACAGGTGAACGGCCGTGGCGTGTTGGCCGCAGTATCGACCGATGGTCGCACTCGGCAGGTCCTGTCCGTTCAGGGCGGCATCGTTCGCGAGCCGTCCTGGGGCCCATTTATGCAATAACACAAGGAGAGTAACAATGATGTCTAAACTTCGTATCGTATTTGCCGCATTGCTGGTCGGTGCACTCGCCGCATGTCACTCGGGCGTCAAGCTCGACGAAAATGCAAACAAGGGTGGTGCCGTCGCCACCCAACCGAACCCGAATGCAGTCGCACAGGTGAACGTGGACGAGCTGAACGATCCGAACAGCCCGCTCGCCAAGCGTAGCGTCTACTTCGACTTCGACAGCTATTCGGTCAAGGACGAATACCAGTCGCTGCTGGCACAACACGCACGCTACCTGAAGGCACATCCGGAACGTCACGTGCTGATCCAGGGCAACACCGACGAACGCGGCACGAGCGAGTACAACCTGGCACTCGGCCAGAAGCGTGCTGAAGCTGTGCGTCGCGCGCTGTCGCTGCTTGGCGTGCCGGATTCGCAAATGGAAGCCGTGAGCCTGGGCAAGGAAAAGCCGCTGGCCGACGGTCATGACGAAGCGTCGTGGGCACAAAACCGCCGCGCCGACCTCGTCTACCAACAGTAATAGGTGATGAGCCGTATGACGCAACGTTTCTCCTGGCTGCGCTTTGCCGCAGCCGCCTGCGTGGCGGGCTCGGCCTTAACGGCCGTGCCGGCACACGCAGGCATGTTCGACGATGACCAGGCCCGTCAGGCGATTCTCGATCTGCGTACCAAGACCGATAGCCTGTCGAGCCAACTGTCGGCCGCACAGCGGACCATCCTTGATCAATCCAGCCGCCTCGACCAGCTCAACCAGCAGGTCGCGACGCTGCGCGGGCAGAACGAGGACATGGCGAACCAGCTTGCCACGCTGCAAAAGCAGCAGAAGGACTACTACACGGACCTCGATACGCGGCTCAAGAAGTTCGAGCCGCAGCAGCAGACGGTCGATGGTGTAGAAGGCACGGTGCAGCCAGGCGAAACGGACGCGTTCAATGCGGCTTCAACGCAGTTCCGTAATGGCGACTTCAAGAACGCGGCGGCCTCGTTCCGCAGCTTCATCGCCAAGTACCCGCAGAGCCCCTATCAGCCGACCGCGCAGTACTGGCTCGGCAACGCGCTGTATGCACTGCGCGACTACAAGGGCTCGACGGCAACCTGGGAAGGCGTCGTGAAGAACTACCCGCAGCATCCGCGTGCGCCGGAAGCGATGCTCGCGATTGCCAACAATCAGCTCGAACAAGGTCAGAAGGCTGCGGCCAAGAAGACCCTCGAGCAGATCGTCGCGCAATACGGCAGCTCGGACGTCGCACAGTCGGCACAAAGCAAGTTGTCGCAAATCAAATAGTTTTGTTGGTTGCAGCAAACGCGTAGTGTCGGATGAAACGCCACGCGCGCCTCTCGCCGGAAAGCCCAGGGCAGTCGATGCCTTGGGCTTTTTGTTTTGCAGCGCATCAGGGAGTGGGTTGACACGTACCGCTGCTTATCGCTATAATCCCGCTTCTCTTTTGGGTCGTTAGCTCAGCTGGTAGAGCAGCGGACTTTTAATCCGTTGGTCACAGGTTCGAATCCCGTACGGCCTACCAAAATCTTCTCCGGAAGGAAAATCAAGCACTTGCGAGCAATCGCGGTGCTTTTTTTTCGTCCGTAGTGCAGGTTGCCCGACGGCAAAAACTGCCCTTTGCCGGAAATTTGCCGGAACGGAAAAATCCAGATCAAGCGAACTCAACCTTTCGCATGGAGTCTGGTATGGCATACATCAGTCAGCGTGGCGCTTACTGGCGAGCTGAAATACGTCGGCGCGGCCACAAGCCCATCTATCGCACATTCGACACGAAGCAGTTGGCGCAACAGTGGGCCGTTCGGACCGAAGCTGAGATCACTGCAGGCGTCTTCGTTGACCGCACCGAAGCGGAACGCACAATCCTGCGCGATGCGCTGGACAGGTATTGCCGAGAGGTGGTTCCCGCCAAGCGATTCCCCGAGCAGGAAAGAACGCGGATCGAGCGTTGGAAGAAAGACGAGCTCGCTTGGCGGCCATTGGCGAGCCTGCGCGGTGCCGATTTCGCCAAGTACCGCGATGCGCGCCGCGCATTAGGTCGAGCTGAGAACACGATCCGCCTGGAACTTCAAATCGTTAGCCATCTGTTCGAGATCGCCCGTAAAGAATGGGGATTTGAGACACTCACAAACCCGCTGAAAAATATCCGCAAGCCATCGGGTAGCAGGGCCAGAGATCGCCGCCTGAGCACTGGTGAATTCGAAGCCATTCGCGCGCGGCTTGCGGAGAGTCAAAACCCATGGGTGGCACCAGCGTTCGAACTGGCGATCGAAACCAGCCTTCGGCAAGGCACACTCTTTAGCCTGCGCTGGGAGTGGGTCAAGCTCGACGCTCGAATGATCGCATTCCCACGCGAAGCTCGAGGAGCTGACAACAAAGGGGTACCTGCCCAATTGCCGCTTTCGCGGCGCGCTGTGGATGTGTTAAGGGCCCTCGCAGCCCTCTGGCAACGCGATCTTCTCAATATGCCTGCGCGGGCCCGCTTTGGGCCCGTGAACGTCGAGCCCGGCCTATTAGCCGGCCCGGTTTTTGGGACATCGTCCAACGCCGCCCTGCTCGTTTGGAAGCGCATCGTGAAGGGAGAAAAGGGATTCCCAGACCTTCGCTGGCACGACCTGCGGCATGAAGCAGCTAGTCGCCTGTTCGAGAAGGGGCTTCATCCGCTTGAGGTCGCAAGCATTACCGGACATAGATCTATGCAGATGCTCAAACGGTACACCCATCTAAACCCTGCGGATCTCTTGGAAAAGCTCGGCTGACTCCTTTAAGCGGGAAGCTGTCTCAATCCATCGTCCTAAGCGCCAAACAGGCATAAGGCCGTCAACCTGTCTGCAGCTCAGTCAATCCAAGGAGGTATTTATGGCACGTTACGAACAAGATGTAATCGCATGGTCCGAGGAGCAAG
>JBEKNG010000675.1:0-3726 GCA_049523075.1 Paraburkholderia sp. | reverse complement strand
CACGTTCGCGCTCGGCATCTGCAACGGCTGCCAGATGATGAGCAGCCTCGCGTCGATGATCCCGGGCGCCGAGGCCTGGCCGAAATTCACGCGCAACAAATCGGAGAAGTTCGAAGCACGCTTCTCGCTGGTCGAAGTGCAGCAGTCGCCGTCGCTGTTCTTCACGGGCATGGAAGGCTCGCGCATTCCGGTGGCAATCGCTCACGGCGAAGGTTTCGCAGACTTCTCGCAGCAAGGCGATGCGTCGAAGACGGCGGTCGCGATGCGCTTTGTCGATCACCGCGGCCAGGCCACCGAGCAATATCCGTTCAACCCGAACGGCTCGCCGGATGGCATTACCTCGGTGACGACGCCCGATGGCCGCTTCACCGTTCTGATGCCGCATACGGAGCGCGTGCATCGCACGGTGCAGATGAGCTGGCATCCGGAAGGCTGGAGCGCCAACGACGGTAGCCCGTGGCTGCGCGTGTTCCAGAACGCGCGGCGCTGGCTGGGGTGATGCGCTGACGAGGCCACCAAAAACAACAAAGCCGCCCGAGGGCGGCTTTGTTGTTTGCGGACCAAGTGAAGCGGCCAGTTAGGCAGTAGGGGCGCCGGAAACAAGCTGGCACCCCAATCCCCGCTTACTGAACCTTCGCGTTCTTCCGCAGGCTCTCTTCGAACGCCTGCAGCTTTTCCTGCTGGATCTGCTGGACGATCTGCGGGCGAACCTGCTCGAGCGGCGGCGGGGTGATGTCGCGCGTGTCGTCGAGGCGGATGATGTGCCAGCCGAATTGCGTGTGCACCGGCGTGTCGGTCATCTGGCCTTTCTGCAGCTTTTCCGCGGCAGCGGCGAATTCAGGCACATACGACTTCGGATCCGACCAGTCGAGGTCACCGCCGTTCTTGCCCGATCCCGGGTCCTTCGAGTATTGCTTGGCGAGATCTTCGAAGCTCGCGCCGGCCTTGATCTTGGCGATCAGGTCTTTGGCCTGATCCTCGTTATCCACGAGGATGTGGTGCAGGTGATATTCCTTGCCGCCCGCATCTTTCACCAACGCGTCATAGCGTGCTTTGACTTCTGCGTCGCTCGGCTGGTTGTTCTTCAGGAAGTCTTCGATCAGCGCGCGCAGCACGACGGTCTGCTGGGCCACGGCGACTTGCGCCTTGACGTCCGGACGCGTCGGGATGCCACGACGAGCTGCTTCCTGCATCAGGATTTCGCGGTTGATCAGTTCTTCGCGCACGGCTGCCTGCAACTGCGGCGAGTCCTGTTGGCCCTGATGGACGAGTTGCTCGACGAGCGCGTCGACGCGTGCCTTCGGGATCGGCGTGCCGTTCACGACGGCGATGTTCTGTGCAAACGCAGGCGCAGCCGCAAAAGCGGCCAGCAATACCCAGAGGCGGGTTTTCTTCAAGGTCATCGGAAGTTTCCTAACGGGACAGCAAATCGAATTCTTCGGGCGTGTACGCCGTGATTGCGAGGGCGTGGATGCCGCGCTGCATGGCATCGGCCAGCGCATCATACACCAAGCGGTGCCGTGCTACGCGGGCCTTTCCGGCGAATGCAACTGCAACAATTGTGACACTGTAATGGCCGCCCGCCGAGGCGCCGGCGTGCCCTGCATGTTGTGCACTATCATCGCGCACGCTGATCGACGCAATCGGCGCGAGCGCCGCGGCGAGCCGCGCTTCGATCAGCGCGAGGCGCTCGGCGGGGGTGGCGTGCAGGAACGTATCGTCACTCATGTCACTCTTCTTCCTTCATGTATTTCGACAGCCACAGGCTCTGGCCGACAATGAACACCACCAGACAACCGGTCGCGCCGAACAGCTTGAAGTTCACCCAGGCGTTGGTCGAGAAGTGGTAGGCGACGAACAGATTCAGAATGCCGAGCAGCACGAAGAACACCGCCCAGATCACGCTCAACTGGCTCCAGATCCGATGCGGCAGCGTGATCTGCTTGCCCATCATCGCCTCGATCAGGTTCTTGTTGAACGCCAGTTGCGAGACGATCAGCGCCACCGAAAACGCCCAGTACAGCACGGTCGGCTTCCATTTGATGAAGGTGTCGTTGTGCAGCACCAGCGTGGCCCCGCCGAACACCGTGACGACACCGAGGCTCACCCACAGCATCGGGTCGACCTTACGGTGACGGAACGCCACCCAGGCGATCTGCACCAGCGTGGCGACGATCGCCACCGCCGTGGCCGTAAAAATACCCCACAGCTTGAACGCGACGAAAAACAGGATGATCGGGAACAGATCGAACAGGAATTTCATTATCTGGGCGGGGCTTGTGAAATGAGCGAAAAATGAGCGCGGAGTGAGGGACGCCTCGCGCCCATGGTATGCGTGCTGTGTGTACCCGTCGCGGCGGCCGGCTAGCGGCCGGCGCCGGGTGGCCGGTTCGCAAGCTGGCTGAAGCGTTTAAGTCGGGGCGTGCATCGCCGGACGGCCTCGCGCCGTCCAGCAACGCCGCCGAACCGCGTTGCCCGCGTTGCGTTACTTGGGGTCGAATTGTAGCGCAGCCGAATTGATGCAGTACCGCAGGCCGGTCGGCGCCGGACCGTCTTCGAAGACGTGGCCGAGATGCGCGCCGCAATTGTTGCACTGCACCTCGATACGCAGCATGCCGTGGGTGCGGTCGGTTTTCTCGGCGATCACTTCGCCATTGATCGGCTTGAAGTAGCTCGGCCAGCCGCAGCCGGCGTCGAACTTGGTGTCCGATTCGAACAGCGGCGTGCCGCAGCAGACGCAGTCATAGATGCCGCGGTCCCAGTGGTCGTTATAGCGGCCGGTGAACGGGCGCTCCGTGGCGGCGTGGCGGGTTACCTGATACTCGATGTCGGACAATTGCTGGCGCCATTCGGCATCGTCTTTCTGTACGGCAGGCGCGGGGGTCTTGGTGTCGTCTGAGTTCATGGTCGGTTCCTGTCTCGGGTTTTGTCTCTGTCCAGCTCTGGTTAGGGGCGGGTGCTACCTGTCGCGGCCTGCGGCAGTCCACCGCCGCCCGGCCACGCTTCGGAGCGGATGCGCGCTTTACGACGAGCAACTGACTTCCAGCGAACTCGCCCAGTCGGGCGGCAGCGCGGCATACGCCTCATGTTCCGGTTGTTCGTCGAAGGGGCGGCGCAGCACAGCCGCCAGCCGCTCGACTTCCGAAAAGTCCTTCTCCCTGGCGCGGCGAATCGCCGTTTCGGCCAGGTGATTGCGGAGAATGAATTTGGGGTTTACGCGGTTCATTGCAATGGCGCGTTCGGCATCGTCGAGTGTTTCTTCGGACAGCCGCGTGCGGTAGTCGTTCACCCAGACGTCGAACGCGGCACGGTCGAGAAACAGGTCGCGAACTGGCGCGTCGCCGCTCGCGTCGCGCTTCGATACGCGCGCCAGATTTCGGAAGGTCAGCGTGAAATCCGCGCGGTTTGCCTGCATCACCTCGAATAGGCGGTTCGCCAACGCGTCGTCGCCCGGGCGTTCGTTCTGCAGGCCGAGCTTGGCGCGCATCCGGCATTCCAGGGCGGGCGCAAATCGGTCCTTGAAGCCTTCGAGCACGCGCTGCGCGTCCTTCACGGCTTCCTCGCCGCGCACGCTTTCGTCGTGCTGCTGACCGAGCAGCGGCAATAAACCTTGGGCGAGGCAGAAGAGGTTCCAGTAGGCGATCTGCGGCTGCATCCGGTAGGCGTAGCGGCCCTGCGAATCAGAGTGATTGCAGATATAGCCCGCATCGAAACCGTCGAGGAAGC
>JBEKNG010000674.1:0-3726 GCA_049523075.1 Paraburkholderia sp. | reverse complement strand
GGGACGGACGCCGTCATCCGATGCGCCTGCGCCATCAGGCCGGCGTGTGGGAGCTGTTCGTGCCGCGCGTCGGCGCGGGCACGCGCTACAAATACGAACTGCTGGCACGCGACGGTCATCCGTTGCCGCTGAAGGCCGACCCCTGTGCGATGCAAACCGAACGGCCGCCCGCGACTGCCTCGGTTGTCGCGCATGTGGACGAGATCGAGCAGTTTCCGTGGACCGACGACGCCTGGATCCAGTCGCGCGGCGCCAATCAGACGCCGCGCTCACCCATCTCCATCTACGAAGTGCATGCCGAATCCTGGCTGCGCATCGCGGAGGAAGGCCATCGCAGTCTCGACTGGGCCGAGCTCGCCGAGCGCCTGATCCCCTACGCGCAGGGCATGGGATTTACGCACGTTGAATTCATGCCGATCGCCGAGCATCCGTTCGGCGGTTCGTGGGGTTACCAGCCGCTGGGACAATTTGCACCGTCGGCGCGCTTCGGCAAACCCGAGCAGTTCGCCCAGTTCGTCAACCGGGCGCACGAAGCAGGGCTCGGGGTGATTCTCGACTGGGTGCCGGCGCACTTCCCGAACGACGCGCACGGCCTGATCGACTTCGACGGCACGCCGCTCTATGAGCACGCCGATCCGCGCGAAGGCTATCACCAGGACTGGAACACGATGATCTATAACCTCGGCCGCAACGAGGTGAGCGCGTTCCTGATCGCTTCGGGGCTGGCCTGGCTCAAGCGCTATCACGTGGACGGCTTGCGGGTGGATGCGGTCGCCTCGATGCTATATCGCGACTATTCGCGCGCCGCGGGTGAATGGGTGCCGAACATCTACGGCGGGCGCGAGAATCTCGAATCGATCGCGTTTCTCAAGCGGCTCAATCACGAAGTCGGCTACGTGCCGGGCGTGCCTGGTGCGATCACGATTGCGGAAGAGTCGACCGCATGGCCTGGCGTGACGGCGCGAGTCGAAGACGGCGGGCTCGGCTTCGAGTTCAAGTGGAACATGGGCTGGATGCACGACACGCTGCACTACATGCACGAAGATTCGGTGTACCGCCGCTACCATCACCACAACATGACGTTCGGGATGGTGTACGCCTATTCGGAGTGCTTCGTACTGCCGCTCTCGCACGACGAGGTGGTACACGGCAAAGGCTCGCTCCTCGGCAAGATGCCGGGCGATCGCTGGCAACGCTTCGCGAACCTGCGCGCGTATTTTGGCTTCATGTGGACCCATCCCGGCAAGAAACTGCTCTTCATGGGCGGCGAGTTTGGGCAGATGGCCGAATTCGATCACGACGGCTCGCCGCACTGGCATCTGCTCGACGATCCGCTCCACCACGGCGCGCAAAAACTGGTGCGTGACCTGAACCTGCTCTACTGTGACGAACCTGCGCTGTACACGCTCGACTGCGAACCCGGCGGCTTCGAATGGTTGATTGGCGACGATGCCGAGAACAGCGTGTTCGCCTTCCGGCGCGTCGACGGGGCGGGCCGCGAACTGGTGATCGTCTGCAATTTCACGCCGGTGCCGCGCCTCGGCTATCGGCTCGGCATGCCGCGCGCCGGACTCTGGAGCGAGATTCTCAACACCGACGCCAGCGTGTACGGTGGCTCGAACCTCGGCAACGGCGGGTTGATCTACACCGAGGACATTGCGTGTCACGGCAAGCCGCAATCGGCTTCATTGATCCTGCCGCCGCTCGCGACGATCGTGCTGCGCGCGGACACGTGACGCGACGCCGGCGAATAGCTTGAAGGAACACCCCGCGAAGAAACGAACCATCAGAACAAGGACGGGAACCATGTATGCATTGCCCGACCGGCTATCGCCGGGCTCGCCCTATCCACTCGGGGCAAGCTGGGACGGACTCGGTGTCAACTTTGCGGTTTTCTCGGCCAATGCCCAGCAGATCGAGTTGTGCCTGTTCGACCCCACAGGCCGCAAGGAAATGAAGCGCTATACGCTGCCGGAATGCACCGACGAAATCTGGCACGGCTACCTGCCTAACGCGCATCCCGGCACCGCCTACGGGTTTCGCGCGCACGGTCCCTACCAGCCGCAGAACGGGCATCGGTTCAATCCGCACAAGCTGTTGCTCGATCCCTATGCGCGCAAGCTCGTCGGACAGTTTCGCTGGTCCGATGCGCTCTTCAGCTACCGCGTGCATTCGAACCGGCTCGACCTGTCGATCGACCGGCGCGATTCGGCGCCTGCCATGCCGAAATGCGTCGTGATCGACGAGGCGTTTGACTGGTCGCACGACACGCGGCCGAACGTGCCGTGGGGCGAGACGGTTGTCTACGAATCCCACGTGCGCGGCGCGTCGATGCTGCGCCCCAATCTGCGCACACACGAACGTGGCACTTTTGCGGCGCTGTCGTCACCGGAATTTATCGAACATCTGCAAAAACTCGGCGTGACCGCCGTCGAATTATTACCGGTGCATGCGTTCCTGAACGACCGCTTCCTCGTGGAACGTGGGCTGCGCAACTACTGGGGTTACAACACTGCGGCTTTTTTTGCGCCGGAGCCGTCGTATTTGAGCACGCACCGGCTCGACGAAATGCGCATCGCCGTGCGGCAACTACATGCGGCAGGTATCGAAGTGATCCTCGATGTGGTCTACAACCACACGTGCGAAGGCGGCGAAATGGGCCCGACCGTGTCGTGGCGCGGCCTCGATAATGCGAGCTACTACCGCCTCATACCCGGCGACGAACGCCACCATATCAACGACACCGGTTGCGGCAATACGCTAAATCTGCCACATCCACGCGTGCTGCAGATGGTGATGGATTCGCTGCGCTACTGGTCGACGGCGTTCAACATCGACGGCTTCCGTTTCGATCTCGGCGTGACGCTGGGGCGTGAACATAACGGCTTCGATCCGGGCTCCGGATTTTTCGACGCCTTGCGCCAGGACCCGATCCTGTCGCAACGCAAGCTGATTTCCGAGCCATGGGACATCGGCCCAGGCGGCTACCAACTCGGCAATCATCCGCCTGGCTTCGCGGAATGGAACGACCGCTTTCGCGATACCGTGCGCCGCTTCTGGCGTGGCGACGCCGGCCTGCGACCCGATCTCGCCGCGCGCCTCACCGGCTCGGCTGACCTGTTCAACCGCCGCTTTCGAAAGCCGTGGGCCTCGGTGAATTTCGTCGCGTCGCACGACGGTTTCACGCTCGCCGATATCGTTGCATACGAGCAAAAGCACAACGAAGCGAACGGCGAGAACAACAACGACGGGCATAACGAAAACTGCAGTTCGAACTGGGGCGTCGAAGGGCCGAGCGACGATCCGGTGATTCTCGAAACCCGTGCACGGGTCGCACGTTCGCTGGCCGCGACGCTGTTCATGGCGCTCGGCACGCCAATGCTGCTCGCAGGCGACGAATCCTGCCGCACCCAGCATGGCAATAACAATGCGTACTGCCAGGACAACGAATTATCATGGATCGATTGGGAGCGCGCCGGGTCTGAGGAAGGTCGCAGAATGACCGAGTTCGTCGCACGCGTGATCGCCTTGCGCAAGCAGCATCCGCTGCTGCGCGAGACGCGCTTCCTGTTCGGCGACCGTGAGGTGTTGCCCGGTCTTTACGACATCGGCTGGTTCGACGAACGCGGCTTTCCCTTGACCATCGAGGCCTGGCAGGACCCTGAAGGACGCGCACTGACACTTCGCCGTGCGGGTCCAGGACTCGACGGTAAAACCGAAGTATTG
>JBEKNG010000673.1:0-3734 GCA_049523075.1 Paraburkholderia sp. | reverse complement strand
GCTCGGCAAGACCTTCTCGGATACCCGCAATGCGCTCAAGCTCGAAGAGGACGCCGGCCCCGATGTCTTCGCTGCGCTAGGGGCGCGCGGTCATGACGTGAGCGTCATCCCGGCGCAAAGTCCGCTCGCGGGTCACCCGGGCGCGCTACGGATCGAGACCGATGGGACGGTGTGCGGCGCACACGATCCGCGCAGCGATGGCCGGGCGATGGGTCTCGAAGAACGCACGCCCTGAACATCCAGTTACGCGTCGGTTGCACACGCCTGTTACACGCGTACCGTTCTACCCCTGGTTCGTGTGGCTCACCTGACTGGTCTGGGCTACCTGCGCAATGCCGAGCAACTGGCCGAGGCTTTTCTCGCGAGGCATGCGCGAGGTCTCGATGCGCTCTTCCAGTTCGCGCAGATGCGAGGTCATGCGGGCGACAGCCCCCGCGGCATCGCGCGCCTCGATGCAATCGACGATCGCTGCATGTTCGTCGTGTTCGCACGGCGCGTTACCCGGTGCTTCGTACACGCCAACAATCAGCGAGGTGCGCGAAATCAGTTCGGTCAGATAGTTTTGCAGGATCGAATTGCCCGCCAGCTTGCCGATGCGCAAATGAAAGCAACTTGTCAGCCGCGCCCACGACGGCTGATCGAAGCGGTGCATTGCCTTGTGTTCTTCGGCGAGCTGCTGGCGCAGTGCCTCGATGTCGTGTGCACTCGCGCGCTGCACGGCAAACTGTACGAGCGCGCTCTCCAGTGCGCGGCGTGCTTCAAAAATCTCACGCGTCTCCTCGGGGGTCGGCGCAGCGATCACCGCGCCCTTGTTCGGTCGCAGCACGACGATGCCGTCGTAGGCAAGCTTCTCGAGCACGCGGCGCACCACCGCCCGGCCCACGCCGAACAGCTGGCATAGCTCCGGTTCGGGCAACTTCGTGCCGGGCGTCAGACGATGGTCCAGCACACCGTCGAAGATCGACTGATAGATGCGGGCATCCACGTCTGCTTCGTCTTTCGCGTTTTTTCCGGGCGCCGCCGCGCTGGCCGCCGCCGTGCTGGATTTCACGGTCATGGTGTGCTCTGAGAATTGTCCGCGTTGCGCTCGATTTCATCCATGTGTCGCGCGATGGCCCCTGGCGTCGTCATCCATACGTCGCCCTTAAGGCATGCCGCTGCAATATGCTGAAGCGCGCGGCGCAAATGGCGCAAACGGTAGGGTTGCCCGACCAGATACGGATGCAGCGCGATGCCCATCACCAGCGCTTGCGGCGCGCCGCCGCGATTCGCCTGTTCGAGCATTTCGTCAAACTGATCGACGATCATATCGGCAAACGCCCACGCATCCATCTGGCGGCCTACCAGCATCGGCAGGTCGTTCAGTTCCTGCGGATAAGGAATGGCCCACAGCGGCCCGCCACGGGTCGCCATCCGCACGGGACGGTCGTCGTGGCACCAGTTCAGCGTATAGCGATAGCCAGTCTGCGCCAGCAGGTCCGGCGTCAGATGCGACTCGGAGATCCACGGCGAAAGCCAGCCGGCGGGTAACACGCCGCTTTCCGCCGCGATCCGTTCACGGCAATGCAGCAGCAGTTCGCGCTCGCCGTTTTCGTCGAGTTCGCTCTGGCGGTGGGCATTCGTGTGTCCATGTCCGATCAGTTCGTCGCCGCGTGCCACACAGGCAGCGATCAGCTCCGGGCAATGATCGTAGAGGGCGGTGTTGATCAGCGTGCCGGCAGGCATTGCGAGCTCGTCGAACAGTTCGAGGCAACGCCACGCGCCCACCCGGTTACCGTATTCGCGCCAACTGTAATTAAGCACGTCAGGCTGCGGTGAGACCTGGCCTAGCGCCGCACCGAGTCCCTCTCCGAAAGCGAAGTGTTCGATATTGAAGCCCAGATACACCGCGAGACCGGCATCGCCCGGCCAGCGGAATCCATCGGTATCCGTAATAGGACGATAGGGAAAGCGTCCGTGTGCGGCGATCGGCTCGCGTGCACGGTCCGACGCTGCGGGCATATTCCGTGAGTCTGTCATTTAAGGCAGCCGCGAGTGACAGTTAGCGATCCACATGAACCGGTTTGGCGTCCTTATGCCCCGTGACGGACCGAAGACGCACCGCGATTGCGCAAGAACGCGGCCCAAATCGCTAACGATCCGGGCCAGCGATCGTTTGCAATATGTGAGCCAACTTGCAGACATTAGATGGCGCAACCTGTTTGCAATTGTCAGGGGTGATTCACCCCTCATGGCATATGTCTTGCATTTGAGGGGTTCGCACACGCTCCGCCTGTGCCGTTCACGAGGACTCCTTCTTCATGATCCAGCCTGCTTCAACCGTGCTCCATACGGAGGCCGCCGATATCGAGCTGGTCCATGTCTCGAAGCAATACGGCGACGCGCTTGCCGTGAACGCCATCGACCTGCGCATTCCGGGGGGCCAGTATTGTTGTCTGCTCGGACCGTCGGGCTGCGGCAAAACGTCGACGCTGCGCATGATCGCGGGACATGAATCGGTCACCGAGGGCGATGTCCTGATCGCCGGGCGCAACGTCACACGGGAAGAACCCGCTGCACGCGGCACAGCCATGGTGTTTCAGAGTTATGCGCTATTTCCCCATCTGAGCGCGCTCGATAACGTTGCGTTCAGCCTGAAGATGCGCGGGGTGGCGAAGGACGCCCGCCGCAAACGCGCGGGTGAACTGCTGGAACTCGTCGCCATGTCCGCTTACGCCGAGCGCAAGCCCGCGCAGTTGTCGGGCGGCCAGCAGCAGCGCGTGGCGCTAGCGCGTGCCCTGCTCAACCAGCCGCGCTGCTTGCTGCTCGATGAACCGCTCTCTGCGCTCGACCCGTTCCTGCGCGTGCAGATGCGCGCCGAACTCAAGCGCTGGCAAAAGGAGCTCGGTATCACCTTCGTGCATGTCACGCACTCCCAGGAAGAAGCGATGGCACTGGCCGATCTCGTCGTCGTGATGAGCCACGGCCACATCGAGCAAAGCGGCACGCCTCACGAAGTTTTCAACCGGCCACGCACCGAGTTCGTCGCGCGCTTTCTCGGCGGCCACAACGTATTCAGCACCAACGGGCGCCTCTTCACGGTGCGCGCCGACCATCTGCGGGTGGTGCCGCACGGCGTTACTCCCGTTCAAACCGTCGTGGGCGAAGGCGGTCTCACGCGGATCGGTGGCGTGCCTTGCACCGTGCGCGAAGCCGAATACCAGGGCACGCATTTGCGCATGACCCTCGCCCCGCTCGACGGCTCGCCCGAACTCGTCTCGCTGGTGAGCGACGGCGATTACGATCCCACGCGGCTCGGTCCAGAGTCACGCGTCATCGTGTGGTGGAACGAGCGGGACGCCCACCCGCTGGCAGCCTAGGCGACGCTTAACCGGTTTTCTTGCGTAGCACCCTACCCAAAACGTCACATGAGCAGAACGTCAACTGAGGAGATTGCGATGAGTGAACAGAACGAGAGCCCGGCAGCGGCCGAACCCGAGCTGACGGACAAAGGCCTGAAGCGCCGTACGCTCATCAAGGGCGCGGTTGCCGCGGCGGGCATTGCCGGCTTCCCGTATGTGCATGCGCAGGAGAAGATTGTTCTGCGCTATCTGGGAACTGCGGTCAACCAGAGTGACGACATCGCGAAGAAGTTCAAGGAGGACACCGGTATCGAAATTCAGTACATCCCGGTCACGACCGACGACGTCGCCAAGCGCATCATCACGCAGCCCAATTCGTTCGATATCGTCGAC
>JBEKNG010000672.1:0-3735 GCA_049523075.1 Paraburkholderia sp. | reverse complement strand
TGGAAGCGCGAGGCGCCCTTCTCGGACAGCAGATACAGGCGATCGCCGCGCAGTTGCACGTCCGTCACCCCGTCTTCCGTTGCTGCGATCTTCCGCCACGGCGTGTCCGCGCCATGGATCTGGTCGAGCCGTGCGACGTAGAAGATATTCGGGTTGTTATCCATGTTGTGATTCACCACAGCCACGGCGTACGGCGAATCTGGCGCCAGCAGCACATAAGTGCCCTGGCCTTCGGCCACATCGAGCTTCGCAGATACGCCACGGCCAAACACGGCCTCGTCGCCATCGCCGTTGGTATTCTGACCGAGCACGTGGATATGGGTCACCGCGTTGTACTCGGTCTTCGACAGCGGCGTGTCGGGACCCGGCTTCGGATAACGCAGGTAGAAGAACGAACGGTTGTCGGTGCGCCAGGAGACGACGCAGTCCGACGTGCGGTCGATAGTCTCGGCGAGATCGCTGCCAGTCTGCAGATCGATCACGTGCAGCACGCTCTTTTCAGAGCCGCCTTCGGAGATGCCATACGCGACGTATCTTCCATCCCAGGAAGGCGAATACCAGTCAAGCGCGACGTGATGCGCGCTGTCTTTGGCGAGCTTCGCCGGGTCCACCAGTACGTGTTCCTCGCCGCTCACACCGTCGCGATACGCGAGCTTGGGCAGGTTGGCGCCCGGGTCCATCACTTCGTAGAAAATGCGCTCGCCGCGACGCATGAAGTCGCCGCGATGCAGGTCGTTACCCATCAGCGCTTCGATGCTTTGCGCCAGCGCGGGGCGTCCCGGGATTGCATCGAGCACCGTGCGCGTATAACCCGCCTGGGCTTTCATCCAGCTCTGGACTTCCGGGTCCTTCAGGTTTTCCATGTAGCGGTAGTTATCCACTACCGGTGTCCCGAAGTAGGTATCCGTTACCGGGCGCACGGGCGCCACCGGCGGAGCATCAGCAGCCTGCGCCGCGGCGGAGGCGGCAAGCATGGCAACAGCAAACGTTACGGTCGTATACGACTTGTTCAGTTTCATTCAAGCTTCCAAAGGAATGAGGCGCCGCAAGATTACCGCGACTTGCGGGCCGCCGACTAGAGGTCAAAAAATTACGGGCGTGGGCATCGGCCACGCCCGCTCGACTATCGTGCTACTGGTTCGGCTGAAAGCCCGGCGCACCCATCTGCCACAGCGCAAACGACCACTCGTCGGCGAGCTGCTCAGCGGCTTGCGACAGGCTGGAGCCGATCCCGTGGCCCGCGTCATAGTCGATCCGCAACAGCACCGGTCGCCCGCTGCTAGTCGCGGCCTGCACGCGTGCCGCCATCTTCAGCATGTGCCAGGACGCCACGCGCGGATCGTTGGCGCCGGTGGTAAACATCACAGCCGGATACGGCGTGCCGTCATGAACGTGGGCATAGGCGCTCATCGAGTACAGGCCGTGAAAGCCGGCTTGCGTCGAGGTCGAACCGAACTCGGGCACGTTTGGCGGTCCGTTGGGCTCCGTTTCGTCGCGCAGGGTGTCGGAGTCGCCGACGTCATCGAGGATCACATGGAAGAGCCCCGGATCGATCTCCAGCGCACCGCCCATCACAATGCCACCGGCGCTGGCACTGTTCGCCGCGAGGTACTTCGACTGTGTGTAGTGCTGGTCGATCAGGTATTGCGCGGCGGCGTTGAAATCGAGCATCGTGTTGATCTTCGTGAGCTTCTGACCGGCACGGTGCCATGCCTCGCCATACTCGCCGCCGCCGCGCGTATGCGCCACCGCGATGATGCCGCCATGCGCGAGCCACGCTTGCCATGTCGCGTCGTAGTACGGATCCATGGATATGCCGTAGCTGCCGTAGCCAATCACTATGGCTGGATGCGAGCCGTCACGCGTTACGCCCTTCTGCGCGATGATCGAGACCGGAATGCGGGTGCCATCGTAGCTGGTAGCGAATTCGTCGTGTGCCTCGATCGCGTCCGACTCGGTCTTCGCCGGCGGGATCAGCCCGGTATCGGTCGCGACATGGCTCGGCGGATCGTAGGCCAATTCACGCGGCGCCTTGACCCAGCCCTGCAAGTTGAACATGACGCCAGACTGACGCGGATCGGTCGTCAAACTGGCAACGGTGCCATCAAACGGCAAGCCAATCGTTTCGCTATCCTTGCCGTCGAACGACACACGCTGAAGCCTGAAGCTCGCGCCCGCACGTTCACCGATATAGATGGCGTCGTTGGCGAGATCGAACGAGTCGATGACATTCGCGCCTTCCGGCACCACCACCTCGGCATGCGCGACATCCGGATGATCCAGCGGCGTCGAAAGAATCTGGAAATGTGACGCGCCCTTTTCCGACATGAAGTAAAGCTGGTCGCCGCGCAGACGCACATCGGTCACGCCGTCTTCAGGTGCGGCGATTTTTTGCCACGGCGTCTGCGCGCCGTTGATCTGTGCGAGCGGCACGACGTAAAACGTATTGGGCGCGTTGTCCATGTTGCGGTTCGCGACCGCCACCGCATACTGCGAGTCAGGCGAGAGCAGCACGTATGTGCCCTGACCTTCCGGTACATCGAGGCTGGCGGACACACCCTTGCCGAACACCGCCTCGTCTGCATTGCCGTCAGCGTTCTGGCCGAGCACGTGGACGAACGTCACCGCGTTGTACTCGGTCTGCGACGGTGGCGTATCGGGGCCGGGCTGCGGATAGCGCAGATAGAAGAACGACCGGTTGTCATTGCGCCAGGAGACGACGCAATCGCTCGTGCGGTCGATGCTTTCGGCAAGTTGCTGACCGGTGTTCAGATCGACGATATGCAGCACGCTTTGTTCGGAGCCGCCTTCCGAGACGCCGTAGGCCACGTAACGGCCGTCCCAGGAGGGCGAAAACCAGTCGAGCGCGACATGATGTGCGCGGTCTTTCGCCAGCTTCGCCGGGTCCACCAGAATGTGTTCCGCACCGTCGATACCATCGCGATACGCCAGCTTGGGCAGATTGGCCCCCGGCTCCATCACTTCATAAAAGAGCCGCTCACCGCGGCGTGTGAATTGATCGCGGCGCAGGTCCTTGCCGCCCAGGGCAAGGATGCGCTGCGCCAGTGCAGCACGCCCGGGAATCGCATCGAGCACCTTGCGTGTATAGCTCGCCTGCGCTTTCATCCAGCGCTGGACTTCCGGGTCCTTCAGGTTCTCCATGTAGCGGTAGTTGTCGACTACAGGCGTACCGAAGTAGGTATCCGTAACGGGTCGCACCGGTGCGACGGGTGGACCTTCCGCCGCCTGCGAGGCAGCGGGTGACGCGAGCAATGCAACTGCGAGTGATACGGCCAGAAAAGATGTTGTTGGTTTCATGCGCGCTTCCATAGAACGAGGCGCCGCAAGGTTACCGCGAGTCAGGCGTGGTTGGTTAGAGGATTGGTACGGCAGGTTCGGCACCGCATGACTGATACAGCGCTCGAGACGTGCTGCTGACCTTTAGCTCGCCGGATTGCTCCAGTCGGTCAATCCTTCTCTGGCATTGAGTTCGATGAACGACGGCAACGCGCGTAAGCGGCTGATATAGGGCATAAGGCTCTCCCGGTGCGTTGCCTTGTGAGGCAAGTTGCGCGTCCAGCGCATGAGCATCACCGCGAGAAAATCTGCGGTGCTGAGTTGTCCGCCCACGAGGTAAGGTCGGCCGTCGGCAAGCAGTGCACCGAGGCGGTCCCATGCCCCTTCGATACGCCGCGTCGCAAGCGCCTGAACCGCTTGCGCGCCTGACGGATCGCC
>JBEKNG010000671.1:0-3736 GCA_049523075.1 Paraburkholderia sp. | reverse complement strand
CGACTTCCGTATTGCCTTTCTCTGTGCCCCACATCGATACAAGCGTCAGCAGTCCGGCACAGAGAAAGGCAATACGGAAGTCGTCCAGCGTGAAAACATGGCCGGACAGCTCGCCGTTGAACACCGCCGCGCCACGCAAAGCCACCGCGCCGAAGGCGATGCCGAGCCCGATCGTCATTTGCGCCGCGGCGCTCCAGAGCGTGCTGGCGGCGCTCATCTGCGGCTGGGCGACGTCCGCGTAGGCGAGTGTGGCGAGCGTCGAAAACTGCATCGAGCGCGCTACGCCATACACGAAAACTACGATCAGCACCCACGCAAGAGGGGATTCCGGCGTTAGCAGGCCGCAGGCGATCGTGAAGACGCCGGCCACCGCGACGTCGATGATCGATACCAGCCGGAAGCCGTAGCGCTGCAGGATGCGGGTAGTCAATGCCTTCATGCCCAGGTTGCCCAAGGCGCTCGCGAGCAGCAACAGCCCCGACTTGAAGGCGGACAGTCCGAAGCCGATCTGGAACAGCAGCGGCATCAGATACGGCACCGCGCCGATGCCGATGCGGGTGAGCGAGCCGGTCACAACGGTCACCGAGAAGGTGGGAATCCTGAGCGTCGATACGTCGATCAGCGGATGCGGATGGCGCTGCGCGTGGCGGAACGCAACAAAACCGAGCACGAGCCCCGCCGCCACAAAACCGCCCGCAATCCACGGATTTTCACCAGGCTGGCTGGCGAGCTCGGCCCCATACAGGATCGAGGTGAGCGTGGTGCCGCTCAGCAGCAGGCCGACGAGGTCGAGCGGCCGGCGTTCGCTGCCGCGCAGGTTCGGCACCAGCGCGATCACTGCGGCCATCACCGCGAGGCCGAACGGCACGTTCAGAAGGAAGATCCAGCGCCAGTTCGCATACGTCGTGATGAAGCCACCCACCGGCGGGCCGACCACCGGCGCGGCGATTGCCGGCCACGTAATGGTTGAGATGGCCTGCATCAGGCGGCTCTTTTCCGTGCTGCGCACGACGATCAGCCGGCCGACCGGCACCATCATGGCGCCGCCGATGCCTTGCAGCAACCGCGCCGCCGTGAACTCCGTAACGCTTTGCGACATGCCGCACAACACCGACGCGACCGTAAACACGCCGATCGCGCTAAAGAACACCGTGCGCGAACCGCAGCGGTCGGCGACCCAGCCGCTCACCGGGATGAAAATCGCGAGCGCCAGCATATAAGCCGTCATGCCGAGACTCAGGCTGTTCGGACCGACGTCGAACGAGTGCGCCATCTGCGGCAGCGCGGTGGCGATCACCGTGGTGTCCAGGTACTCCATGAAGAAGGTCGCCGCGACGATATAGGGCAACCAGCCGATGAAGGATGGGCGGGCTTGAGCGTCGGTCATCGCGCCCCCTCGAGCGTGCGGCCAGGCGATTGCGCGGCGGTCTGGGCGAACGGCCCTTGCTCGTCATGATGTTGGTGTCGATTCATGCTGTTGCGGCTTCCTGTCAAAAGCGTGTCCCTGTCCCCGGCATCCCCGTGCGACCATCTGTGGAACCGGTTTCCGTTCGCCGGAGAAAACATGGAAGTATTGCCCAAGAAGGCCGACCCTGCT
Source organism: Paraburkholderia sp. (assembly GCA_049523075.1). Taxonomy (GTDB): domain Bacteria; phylum Pseudomonadota; class Gammaproteobacteria; order Burkholderiales; family Burkholderiaceae; genus Paraburkholderia. The sequence continues at coordinate 2,139 of JBEKNG010000671.1, read as the reverse complement.
TTCGAACCCGGCGATTTTTTGGTGCAGCGGCTGTAGGAACGCCGGTCGGGCAGGCGGAAAGCCGCGCCAGCAGGGCCTTGGCGAGACATAGGCAATGCCAATTGAGGCGATTTAAACAATCAACTTTTTCTATTAAGTGCTTCTGGACATACTGTCCTCACTTTCTCAACCACGTAACAAAGAGGACGCAGCAAATGCCGATTATCAACAGCCAAGTCAAACCCTTCAAGGCAACCGCTTACCACAATGGCGACTTCCAGACCGTGACGGAAGAAAGCCTCAAGGGCAAGTGGTCCGTGTTCGTGTTTTACCCGGCTGACTTCACGTTTGTCTGCCCGACCGAACTGGGCGACCTGGCCGATCGTTACGCCGAATTCAAGAAGCTTGGCGTGGAAATCTACAGCGTCTCGACCGATACGCACTTCACCCACAAGGCATGGCACGACACGTCGGACACGATCCAGAAGATCCAGTATCCGATGATCGCCGATCCGACGCTGGCTATCTCGCGCAACTTCGACGTGCTGATCGAAGAAGAAGGCATGGCTCTGCGCGGCACCTTCGTGATCAACCCGGAAGGCGAGATCAAGCTGTGCGAAGTCCACGACAACGGCATTGGCCGTGACGCCGGCGAACTGCTGCGCAAGGTTCAGGCTGCCCAGTACATCGCGGCTCACCCGGGTGAAGTTTGCCCCGCCAAGTGGACGCCGGGCGCTGAAACGCTGACCCCGTCGCTGGACCTGGTCGGCAAGATCTAAGCAAGCTCGCTTAGCTCTCAGACTAGCTGTATCGCATCACACGCCTCTCGCGGGCGTCTGTCTGGTGCGGACCGCTTCATGCAATGCCATGCAGCCGGTCCGCACGCCTCCTCGCCACGCCCTGCGGTGGCGCCCGGAGCCCCAACTCTCGTCACGGAATTCGAATAGCCATGCTGGACGCCAATCTCAAGACTCAGTTGAAATCGTACCTGGAAAAGGTCAGCCGGCCGATCGAGATCGTCGCCTCGCTCGACGACAGCGCCAAATCGCAGGAACTGCTGGCATTGCTCGACGACATTGCGTTGCTGTCGGAGCGCGTCACGGTGGTCGAACGGCGCGGCGACGCCGAGCGCAAGCCGTCGTTTTCGGTCGGCGAACCGGGTAAAGACGCGGGCATCCGCTTTGCCGGCATCCCGATGGGGCATGAATTTACCTCGCTGGTTCTCGCGCTGCTGCAGGTAGGCGGCCACCCGGTCAAGCTCGACGACGCGGTGATCGAACAGATCCGCGAGCTCGACGGCGACTATCAGTTTGAAACCTATTTCTCGCTGTCATGCCAGAACTGCCCGGAAGTCGTGCAGGCGCTGAATGTGATGGCACTGATCAACCCGCGCATCCGCCACGTGGCGATTGACGGCGCGCTGTTCCAGAACGAAGTCGAAGCACGCCAGATCATGGCAGTGCCGACGATGTTCCTGAACGGCGAAGTGTTCGGCCAGGGCCGCAGCGGCGTGAAGGAAATTCTCGCCAAGCTCGACACCGGCGCCGGCGCTCGTGCTGCAAAAGAGCTGGCGAAGAAGCCGGTGTTCGATGTGCTGATCGTGGGCGGCGGTCCCGCAGGCGCAGCCGCGGCGATCTACTCGGCACGCAAGGGCATTGCGACGGGCGTCGTGGCGGAACGCTTCGGCGGCCAGGTGCTCGACACGCTCGCCATTGAAAATTTTGTTTCCGTTCAGGAAACCGAAGGACCGAAGTTCGCCGCGGCGCTCGAGCAGCACGTGAAGAGCTACGAAGTCGACATCATGGACGTGCAGCGCGCTGAAGCGCTGATTCCGGGCCGCGTCAACGAAGTACGTCTGGCAAACGGCGCGGTGCTGAAGGCGAAAACCATCGTGCTCGCCACCGGGGCGCGCTGGCGTGAAATCAACGTGCCGGGTGAGCGCGAGTACCGCAATCACGGCGTGGCTTACTGCCCGCACTGCGACGGTCCGCTGTTCAAGGGCAAGCGCGTCGCGGTGATCGGCGGTGGCAACTCGGGCGTCGAAGCGGCGATCGATCTGGCCGGCATCGTGCGTGAAGTGACGCTGTTCGAATTCGGCGCGCAACTGCGTGCCGACGAAGTGCTGCAACGCAAGCTGCGCAGCCTCGCCAACGTCACCAT
>JBEKNG010000670.1:0-3738 GCA_049523075.1 Paraburkholderia sp. | reverse complement strand
TGATCACTGATCGCCTGCAGGCACGCAACGACCTGCCGCGCGTCACCGTCAGCGGAGATCAGAATATGCACGTCAGGCCGCTCGGATTCGCCGAATCGCAGAGCGCGCGCACGCGTCGCCAGCTCCGAATCGGTCAGAACGATGACGTCGAACCTCGGTACGGGGTCCGTGGCCGCAGGCTGTTCCTGCGCGACACCCAGGCTGGCGGGTACGGTCTGACCGAGCACATGACGACGAATACGCGATTCGACACCGCGCATACCCTCAGTGCGAATCAGCCGAAAGCCATACTTTGCGAGCGCACGATATCCGCCAGCTGACGCCGCCACTCGTCGCACACGCCCAAGCAGCGGGATCTGTTCATCCATGTCACGCCCAGCTTGTCCAATCATGGACGGATGACGGAGAAGTCGCGCGACACCGCGTATCGGTCGTGTGACTCTCCATGAACGAGAACTCACGACGGTCTGGAAGCGGGCTTCGGCGTTTTCCAGAGCGCGCCGCAGTTCGGTCATTTCTTGCTGCGCTTTGCTCACCTCACCCGTCGCAGCTTGTGCGATCTCGCGCTCGGCTTGTGCGACATCGCGCTCGGCTTGCGCGGCATCGCGCGCCGCAAGCATTTCGCGACGCGCCTCCTCCAACGCGAAGCTTCGGGTGGCGAGCTGTTGCTCGCGGTCAGCCAGCGACGCGTCCTTACCTTCCAGCACCACCTCGAGTTGCTCGACCTTCTCACGCAAATACAGTGCCTCGCCAGCGCTGGTGGCGGTCTGGAATCGCAGTTTTCTCCAATCGTCGAGCGACATCCGCTCATGGCGTCCGGTCGCAAATATCTGGAAAGCAGCTTCAAGGTCCAGATAGCGATCGAAGTCGTACACCGTCGCCAGAAGGCCTGCGCTTTCGAACGCGGCCTTGAAAAACGCTTCCTGCACCAACCAGTGTGGGTCCTTGGGATCCGCCCAGAGTGTTACGAGATGACCGAGACCGCCCAGCGCCCGGAAAACGATGAACCCCAGTTCACAGTCACCGTCGAATTCCCATTCATGGTCAATGATCGTGCCGACGCCGTCGTCGCCGACAATAACGTTGGTAGGAATTGCGTCAAGAAGCGCGCCTGGCAGTGGCGCATGCGTACTGCGGGCGCGCCCATCGTATCCGAAACGTCGTGCCCCGTTGTTCAGAACGTCGATGTAACGGCGCAAGAAATCGCCGATCTGACCGATATCCCAGCCTCGCGTCGTGACGATCTTCAGAAAATCTTGTTCGAGACCTTTCCCGCTGACAAGTTGTTCGTCCGAGATGAGCCACCGATACCCCGAAAACGACTGAGCCTCCTGTGCGGGCTCGATCTTGCGTCTGCGCACCATGACGTTGCCGTCACGTGCACGCTCGAACGATGTGACCTTGCGAAACCCGATCCGGCGCGAGGTGCCGAAGTGCATCGCAAGTATCTCGTCATCGAACAACCGTTCGGCGGCCGCGTCCGGCGACGCAAGAAAGATGAACGAATTGCTGAGTTCCGACAGCAGACGGTTGCGTCCGGCCACGGCCCAGGCACGCTCAATGGAGAACGACGGCGGAACATGCAGCTGGAAATCGCTTTTAACGGTCTGCGTCGCGAAGTTGGCAGGGTCAAAAGTCGTGTCGTACAGCATGGCCGGCGGCAAAACGATCGACACCGGGAGCTTGTAATCAGGAAACGGCAACGCCAGATCGACACGGCTAAATCCCGCGCTCTCGATACGATGCTGCAACTCGTGGCGTCCAAACGTCATCACGCCATTCCGACGATACGAATCCTGCACACCATACATTGGAATGCCGACATGATCTTCTGGCATACCGGCGAGGTACTTGAGTCCAAGCTGATTTTCAATTGCGACAATCAGAGTGCCCGTGGGCTTGAGAAACGAACGGGCGCGCTCAAGCATATGCTGGACTGGATCATCGCCCGCACCATAGATCCCGGCATACTCAAGCACACCGATCAACGTGACAACGTCGAATAGCTCCGGCGACTCGAATGCGTCGAAGCTGTCGTGGATCACCTTGACATTGGCCAGGTCACGAGTTCGGCTCGCGGCGATCGACGCGCGACGGGCACTCCCTTCAACCGCAACAACATCGCCTCCCTGCTCGCCGAGAAACCGCGTGATGGCGCCGCATCCAGCACCGATTTCAAGGATCCGGCAGGCTAGCCTAGGCGCGAAAGGGCGCAGAAGATTGGCACGTTGCGGCGACAAATGATAGCGCGACGGCCAGTCGGTGCAGTTCGCCGCTAATTCATCCGACAAGACGGATAGATCGGCCGCACCGGCAATAATCGACGCGACACGTTGCTCCGCTTCGTCGCCATCGCTATAAGGAAACGAGAACTCGCGGGAGCGCGACCAAACGCGGCTAGTGGAATCGAAAAAATAGCCCAACTGATTGAGTTCGCTTGCTGTCATTGTATTTTTTCCACGCGCAGTGCTGCGTTCATGTTCGCCAATCCGAAGAAACTCGATTCAGGGCTCACAACGATGTGAATGGCGTCGTACCGACGATCGTGTGGCACTATTTCGTTGCCTTCGCGTGTTGCGATGCCGAGCGAGACGAAGTAGTCACCTGGCCCAAGATTGCATTTGAACTGCACGGTCATGACGACCTTTTGATCCGTCTCGCCCATGTCCCTTGTCTCGACGCAGTCCATCAATTCGGAGTTCGTCCCGTAGACGGTGACGCCCTCCTTTGTTTTGATGGTCACGCCAAGAATGGGCCGCACAAGCGGCTTGAGAAAGCGTATGGCGATCATTAGCGCCACCGTCTCGCCCGAACTAATCGAAGGGGGATACGGCTCGGCGTTACTGACCAGACGAAAATCGGAGATCATCGCTGAGCCGTCGCCCCAGCGATATTCGTACTGGTTGTAGCCGGCCCGGGTCGAAAACTTGTCGCCACTGTCGAACTCCAGATCTTTCGCGAGCGGCACAACGGGAGACGCGCCCGCATGTTCCTCTGATCGACCCAAAGACTCCACACCGTGGCGTTCTGCCTTTTCGACCTCGCTTTCAGCGCGGCCGTCACCCTCGGGCAAGCCTTTGGCATGCGATGGAGTCCGTCCGAAGAGGAGGTCGAGATAGCGGTTGACCACGTCACGGGGCTTGCCCGACATGATCAACTCGCCTTGCTCCATCAACAGCGCTTGAGAGCAATGCGTCACGATCTGTTCGCTGGCATGCGAAACGAGAAGAATGCTGGTCCCGTTGTTCTTCAACTGCTTCAACCGATCGAAGCACTTCGCCTGGAAGCGTGCATCCCCGACCGCCAGCGCCTCGTCGACGATCAGGATTTCAGGATCGGTTTGCGCCTGCACGGCAAACGCGAGCCGCACCATCATGCCACTCGAATAGGTCTTAACAGGCTGCTCGACGAACTGGCCGATATCCGCAAATGCGACGATGCTGTCGAAACGGTCCTCGATCTCAGCTTGAGACAAGCCCAGCAATGCGCCGTTGAGGAAGACGTTTTCTCGGCCGGTAAACTCGGGGTTAAATCCCGAGCCCAGTTCAAGCAGTGCCGCGACCCGCCCGTTTACCTCGACGGAGCCCGTTGTCGGGCTCAACGTGCCTGCAATAGTTTGCAGCAGCGTAGATTTTCCCGAGCCGTTGCGGCCCACGATACCAATCGTCTCTCCGCGCGGGACCTCGAAGCTCACGTTCTTGAGCGCCCAGAACTGCCTGTACAACTGACGTCTGCTTC
>JBEKNG010000669.1:0-3748 GCA_049523075.1 Paraburkholderia sp. | reverse complement strand
GACGGAAGACGAGAAGGAACTGGGTGTGGTGCTGGTGGACATCGGCGGCGGCACGACGGACATCGCGATTTTCAGCGAAGGCGCGATCCGTCATACCGCCGTGATTCCGATTGCCGGCGATCAGATCACCAGCGACATCGCCATGGCGCTGCGCACGCCGACGCCGGACGCGGAAGACATCAAGGTCGACTACGGCATCGCCAAACAGGCCTTGGCCGATCCGGACGAGATGATCGAAGTGCCGGGGCTGGGCGAGCGCGGTCCACGCACGCTGTCGCGCCAGGCGCTGGCGGCGGTGATCGAGCCGCGTGTCGAAGAACTGTTTTCGCTCGTGCAGCAGGTGGTGCGCGAGTCGGGTTATGAGGAACTGCTGAGCTCCGGCGTGGTGCTGACCGGCGGCGCGTCGATGATGCTCGGCATGGTCGAGCTGGGTGAGGACATCTTCCTTAAGCCGGTGCGCATTGGCGTGCCCGAGTACGCAGGCGGTCTCGCGGACGTGGTGCGCAACCCGCGCTACTCGACGGCGATGGGCTTGCTGGTGGAAGGACGCTCGCAACGGATGCGCGGCCGCAAGGTGGCGGTGCAGTCCGGATCGATGGGTCAGGTTTTCACACGGATGAAGGACTGGTTCCTGGGCAATTTCTAAAGCATTCGTTGTACGAACAGGTTTTCGATGGGTTCTAAATACGCGCTGGTGCCGGCGGCTGGCGCGCGACAGGAGGTTGCCCGATCTCCTGCCGAATAACGGCCGAGTGGCTGCAATTTTTTATCTTGACGGAGGCAACATGGAATTCCAGATGCTGGAAACCGAAACCAACGGCACCATCATCAAGGTGATCGGAGTCGGTGGCGCTGGCGGCAATGCCGTTCAGCACATGATTAACAAAGGCGTGCAAGGCGTCGACTTCATCGTGATGAACACGGACGCGCAGGCTCTGTCGCGTTCGCGCGCTTCCTCGGTGATCCAGCTTGGCAACACCGGTCTCGGCGCTGGCGCCAAGCCGGAAATGGGTCGCGCTGCAGCAGAAGAAGCACGTGAACGCATCGCAGACGCACTGCGCGGCGCGCACATGGTGTTCATCACCGCGGGCATGGGTGGCGGTACGGGCACGGGGGCAGCTCCGGTCGTGGCGCAGATCGCCAAGGAAATGGGTATCTTGACTGTTGGCGTGGTCAGCAAGCCGTTCGAATTCGAAGGCGGCAAGCGGATGCGCGTGGCAGAAGCTGGTTCGCAGCAACTGGAGGATCACGTCGACTCGCTGATCGTCGTTCTGAACGACAAGCTGTTCGAGGTGATGGGCGATGACGCCGAGATGGACAAGTGCTTCCAGTGCGCCGATGACGTTCTGAACAACGCAGTCGCAGGCATCGCGGAAATCATCAACGTCGACGGTCTGGTGAACGTCGACTTCGAAGACGTGAAGACGGTGATGGGCGAGCAGGGCAAGGCGATGATGGGCACGGCGACGGTTGCCGGCGTCGATCGCGCACGTCTGGCTGCCGAGCAGGCTGTGGCTAGCCCGCTGCTGGAAGGCGTGGACCTGTCGGGCGCACGCGGGGTACTGGTGAACATCACGTCGAGCCGTTCGCTGCGTCTGTCGGAAACGCGCGAAGTGATGAACACCATCAAGAGCTACGCTGCAGAAGACGCAACCGTGATCTTCGGCGCGGTATACGATGATGCAATGGGCGACGCGCTGCGCGTGACGGTAGTGGCAACGGGTCTGGGTCGTGCTGCGAAGAAGCAGCAATCGGCACCGATGACGCTGCTTCGCACCGGTACGGACAACCAGCCGATTGGTGCAATGCAACACGCGTACGCTCCGCAACACCACGCAAGCACGGCAGACTACGGCGCGCTCGATACGCCGGCAGTGTGGCGCACTTCGCGTGACACGGCGGCTTCGCACGTGCAGGCGCTGCAGGAAAAGGGCGTCGATACGTACGATATTCCGGCATTCCTGCGCAAGCAGGCGGACTGACGCGCACGAGCAGGCTTTCACTGCGGCACGTTGAACACGTGCCAGCAGGGAAATGCACGAGCGTGGCGGGTGGAATGGCCAGGCAGGCTGCATTTCGTCAGAGATGCGGCAAGGACAGGTGCCCTCTTCGGATTCGCGAAGCGGAAGGGGTGGCTGTCGCCGGCAGATAGCGCAAAAAGTAGGGGCAGGTGCGCGACTCTTCAATCCACTGCGACACGACAACGTGCGGGCACGCTCCGCATCGATGTGAAGGACTGAGCATGATTAAGGTGGGTGAAAAGCTACCCGACGCAATCGTCTTTGAATTGATCGAAGACGAGCGTGCGGGCTGCACGATCGGGCCGAACAGCTTCGACGTGCGTGGACAGACCGCGGGCAAGCGCGTGGTGATCTTCGGATTGCCGGGCGCGTTCACCCCGACCTGTTCGGCCAAACATGTACCGGGTTATGTCGGGCACGCCGAGCAGTTGCGCGCTGCCGGCATCGACGAGATCTGGTGCGTGTCCGTCAACGACGCGTTCGTGATGGGCGCGTGGGGACGCGATCAGCACACCTCGGGCAAGGTGCGCATGATGGCGGACGGTAGTGCGGCTTTCACGCGGGCGCTCGGTCTGGAGCAGGACCTGTCGGCGCGCGGCATGGGGATCCGTTCCCAGCGCTACGCGATGGTGGTCGACGACGGCGTGGTCAAGACGCTGCACGTCGAGGCACCCGGCAAGTTCGAAGTCAGCGATGCAGGGAGTATCCTCACTACGTTGAGCTAGTTGCGGGTGCTGAGCGGTCTTTTTCCGGCGCTACGTTGTGTCGGGGCAACGGCCGCAAGGCATTCATGTGACAAGCCGTAACGCGGGCTGATGTCCGGAAACGCCTCCGTTCCGGGCATCGGCCCGTCACGCTTTGCCCATTGGGTAACGTAGCGAAACAGATTGATACGCCCTGGGCAACGACGTTTCCTAGGGTAATGGAGTATACTTCGCGCTATGGAATAAAAAGTCCCGATTGGGATTTTCAATCGAACAGAAGATCACCATGTTGAAGCAGCGCACTATCAAATCGATCGTCAAGACAGTCGGCATCGGCCTGCACTCCGGCCGCAAGGTTGAATTGACGCTCCGCCCAGCCGCCCCGAATACGGGAATCGTGTTCTCGCGCGTGGATTTGCCCACGCCGGTGGACATTCCTGCGTCCGCGATGGCGATCGGCGACACGCGTCTCGCTTCGGTCCTGCAGAAAGACGGTGCGCGCGTTTCGACGGTCGAGCACCTGATGTCTGCCTGCGCGGGCCTCGGCATCGACAACCTGTATGTCGACGTCACCGCGGAAGAGATCCCGATCATGGACGGCAGCGCAGCGTCGTTCGTGTTCCTGATCCAGTCGGCAGGGATCGAAGAGCAGAGTTCGGCGAAGAAGTTCATCAAGGTCACGAAGACGGTCGAGGTTCGCGATGGCGACAAGTTCGCGCGCCTGGATCCGTTTTTTGGTTTCAAGCTGAAGTTCACGATCGATTTCCGCCACCCGGCAGTCGACAAGACCGGCCAGGCGCTGGAAGTGGACTTCGCGCATACATCGTATGTGCGCGATATCGCCCGGGCCCGTACCTTTGGTTATGCGCACGAAGTGGAAATGCTGCGCGAAATGGGCCTCGCCCGTGGCGCGAGCATGGACAACGCGATCGCGCTGGATGAGTACCGTATCCTCAACAACGACGGCCTGCGCTACGACGACGAGTTCGTGAAGCACAAGATGCTCGATGCAATCGGCGATCT
>JBEKNG010000668.1:0-3761 GCA_049523075.1 Paraburkholderia sp. | reverse complement strand
AGCTACATTTCGTTCACGGTGACGTTCTTCCTCGCGCTGTTCCCAGGGCGCGTGCTGGGCGCAGAGCTGGCGGCGATCTTCGCGATCTTCACGAGTCAGGCGTGGAACATGACCTTCAGCTTCTATCAGTCGCTGCGCACGGTGCCGCGCGATCTGGATGAAGTGTCACGCGGTTTCCACCTGACCGGCTGGCAACGCTTCTGGAAGCTCGAAGTGCCGTTCTCGATGCCGGGCCTCATCTGGAACATGATGATGTCGATGTCGGGTGGCTGGTTCTTCGTGGTGGCGTCGGAGGCGATCACGGTGGGCAACAACACGATCACGCTGCCGGGTATCGGCGCGTATCTGGCGCAGGCGATCTCCGACAAAAACCTGCATGCGATCGGCTGGGTCATCCTGACCATGACGATCGTGATTCTTGCGTACGACCAGTTTCTGTTCCGTCCGCTGGTCGCCTGGGCGGACAAGTTCCGCATGGAAACGACCAGTTCCGGTAACGCGCCGGAGTCGTGGCTGCTTGATCTGATCCGCCGTACGCGGCTGATTCACCGGCTGCTCGTACCGATGGGCTGGATCTTCGCGAACGCCGCGCGGGTGCCGATCCGCCTGCCGTCGTTCGCAAACGTCAGTTTCCCGATTCCGCGGCTGCAGAAGTCATCGCGGCTGGGCGACTTCGTGTGGGGCGTTCTCGTCATCCTTGCGACGCTCTATGTCGTCTATCGCGTCGTGAGCTATGTCCGTACCGGTGTCGATCTTGCCGAAGTGGGGCACGTGCTGGTGCTGGGTCTGATCACGTTGCTGCGTGTGGCGCTGCTGATTCTCGTCTCGTCGTTGATCTGGGTGCCGCTCGGCGTGCTGATCGGGCTGCGCCCGGCGCTCGCCGAGAAGATCCAGCCGCTCGCGCAGTTCCTGGCCGCGTTCCCGGCAAACCTGCTGTTCCCGGTGTTCGTGATCGTCATCGTGCGCTTTCAACTGAACCCGGACATCTGGCTGTCGCCGCTGATCGTGCTCGGCACCCAGTGGTATATCCTGTTCAACGTGATCGCAGGCGCCAGTTCGTACCCGAACGACTACAAAGAGGCCGCGACCAACTTCGGCATCCGGGGCTGGCAGTGGTGGCGCAAAGTGATGCTGCCGGGCATTTTCCCGTACTACGTCACCGGCGCGATCACCGCGTCGGGCGGAGCGTGGAACGCGAGCATCGTCGCGGAGTTCGTCCAGTGGGGCAATACCAAGGTCGTCGCTCATGGGCTGGGTTCGTACATCGCGCAAACCACCGCTGCGGGTGACTTTCCGAAGATCATTCTCGGCATTGCCGTGATGTCCCTGTTTGTAACCTTGTTTAACCGCCTGCTGTGGCGTCCGATGTACGCCTATGCCGAATCCAAGCTTCGGCTCGATTGACAGGAAATTAAAGGCAAACCGCGATGCAAAATCCTAAAGTTGCCGTAACCGCTGCGCCGGTCCAGACGCCGCCGATGCCACCACGCCTCGGTGAAGAGATTCTGGCGGTCAAGGACGTGTCCAGAGGCTTCAACAAGAATCAGGGCGAATTGCTGGTGCTCGACGACGTGAACCTGTCGCTGCGCGAAGGCGAGATCGTCGGCATGCTGGGTCGTTCCGGCTCCGGCAAGTCGACCCTGCTGCGTATCATTGCCGGCTTGATCCAGCCGACCGATGGCACGGTGGACTACCTCGGCAAGCCGCTCGACGGTCCCGCCAAGGGCGTGGCGATGGTGTTCCAGACCTTCGCGCTGTTCCCATGGCTGACCGTTCTGCAGAATGTGGAAGCGGGCCTCGAAGCCCAGGGCGTCGGCGCCCGCGAGCGGCGCGAACGCGCGCTCGCGGCCATCGACCTGATCGGTCTGGACGGCTTCGAAAACGCCTATCCGCGTGAACTGTCGGGCGGCATGCGTCAGCGGGTGGGCTTTGCGCGTGCGCTGGTGGTCGACCCGACGCTCCTGCTGATGGATGAGCCGTTCTCCGCACTGGACGTGCTGACGGCCGAAACGCTGCGTACCGACCTGCTGGATCTGTGGACGCAGGGCCGCATGCCGATCAAGTCGGTGCTGATCGTCACGCACAACATCGAAGAAGCGGTGTTCATGTGCGACCGGATTCTGGTGCTGTCGTCGAACCCGGGCCGGGTGATCGCCGAGATCAAGGTGCCGTTCAAGCACCCGCGTAACCGTCTCGACCCGGCATTCCGCCGCCTCGTGGACGAGATCTACGCCAAGATGACCGCGCGTCAGACCGACGAAACGACGAAGAAGGGGCTGGAGCTGGGAAGCTGGTTGCCGCACGTCTCGACCAACCTGATGGCTGGTCTGATCGAAACGCTGGCTGCGGCGCCCTACCACGGCCGTGCGGACATGCCGGAAATCGCCCGTTCGCTGCACCTCGAGGTGGATGACCTGTTCCCGGTCGCCGAAGTGCTGCAGCATCTGGGTTTCGCGGAAGTGCGCGAAGGCGACATCCTGCTGACACCGCCCGCGCGCGTGTTCGCCGAACTGGGTACGCAGGAACGGAAGATGATGTTCGCCGAGCATCTGCTGCGCCATGTGCCGCTTGCCGCGCGGATCAAGACGGTGCTCAACGAACGGCCGGGGCACCGCGCGCCGCGCGTGCGCTTCGAACAGGAGCTGGAAGATTTTCTGTCGGACAACGCCGCGGAAGAGACGCTCGACGCAGTGATCAACTGGGGCCGTTACGGCGAGATCTTCTCGTACAACGACCAGACCGAACTCTTCAGTCTGGAAGACGTCGAGTCCTAACCTGTCCTGAGCGAGCTTGGACCGTCACGGGCGCAACGGCACTGGCCTGCCGCTGCGCCTCATTGATCGCTCTCTATCGCCCAGTTAACCGCAGCCTGCGCGTGCAGCGCTGTGGTATCGAACACTGGCAACGCGGCATGCTCCGGTTTGATCAGGAGCGTGATCTCCGTGCAACCGAGAATCACCGCCTGCGCCCCGCGCCCAGCGAGGTCCGCGATCACCCGCTGATAAACGCGCCGTGAGTCGTCGCGGACCACGCCATGGCATAACTCGTCGTAAATGATGCGATGCACGTCGGCGCGATCGGCTTCGTTCGGGACCAGCGTGTCGAGTGCGTAGCGCTCCTGTAGCCGTCCCGTGTAGAACGTCTGCTCCATGGTGTAGCGCGTGCCGAGTAGCCCGACCCGCTCGATGCCCGCTGCGCGCAGCGAGCTGCCGGTCGGATCGGCGATATGCAGGAAGGGAATCGTGATGGCCTGCTCGATCGACTCGCATACCTTGTGCATCGTGTTGGTGGCGAGGATGACGAGCTCCGCACCGCCGCGTTCGAGCTGACGTGCGGCGCCAGCCATCTGCGCGCCGAGCGCGTCCCAATCGCCCGCCCGCTGGTGGGCTTCGACGGTGGCGAAATCGACCGTGAGCAGCAGGCTGCTTGCGTTGTGGTGGCCGCCTAGACGCGCCTTCGCGTGGCGGTTGAGAAGCCGGTAATACTCAGTGGACGACTCCCAACTCATGCCGCCGATAATGCCGATCGTTTTCATCGCTGTCCTGCCGGTGCTGATAGCCGAGCGCTGAGTATAGGCCGGGCAGCGCGGTGGACAGCGGTACGGATCGGCAGGATCGCGCCGGTACAGCTCGAGGGAAGGTGGTCAATTCATCCTTAGGTCTTTGGCAGGGTGGATTTGCCGCGGCGTGCGCGCGGCTTAGGCTCGACGCCCACGCGCGGGTCGCGGGCGAGCACGAGCGCCGTCAATCGTTCAACGGTGG
>JBEKNG010000667.1:0-3763 GCA_049523075.1 Paraburkholderia sp. | reverse complement strand
GCATCTATGGTCAAGAGCGGGTGATCGTCGGATTCGGGGGGCCAGAGCAGAGGTCAAAGGGTCCCGTGGCAGTGGACCCAAAACACGCTGACAGGCGCCGCTGTCAACGTCTATAAGGCAGGCGCCCAGGGCCGGAGCATCAAATTTTCTGTAGATTCAAGACCTGTGCAAGATAGTCTGGATTCCAGGCGGCGACCTTGCGCTTCTTTGGCAGGCTGAGTGCGCGGCTGGAATCGGTGCGGAACAGATTGATAGCGAGTCGGCGCAGGAAGGAGAAATTCAGCGCGGCGTTGCGTAGCCGGATCTGGCTGGCGTCCTCACTGAAGGTGACATCCAGGCACCAGTGCAGGCCATTCTCGATAGCCCAGTGGGTGCGAGCGACATACAGAATGCGCTGGGCGTCGGCTGGCAGCGAACTGATCACGTAGCGCGTCTCAGTCTGGACCTGGCCGTGCGTCTCGCGCTGCGACTCGATGCGCGCCACCGAGCGCAGGTTCGGCCAGCGTGCACGCAACTCGATGGCGTCGAGCCACGCGAGATCCTCTACCGCCGTGCAGCGGCGCGTCTCGAAGCGGCCATGCCCCTTGTCGACGGTTTCGTGGGTATCGCATGGCCGCAGCGGATAACCGGGTTGATTCAGACAGGCGAAGAACTCGCGCAGCGCCGTGGCCAGCGTCGGCTGGTTGTCCTTGACGGCGAGCACGTAATCGCCGCCACCTTCCACAATCTGGCGGGCGATTGCGGTTTGGCAGCCGATCGCATCGATCGTGACCACTGCGCCTTCGAGCGCCAGCACCGGCAGCAATTCCTTGATCGCCTCAATCTCGTTGGATTTGGCCTCACACGGCTGCTGTCCCAGCGTCAGCCCCATCTCGGCTGCGTATGCCGACACCAGATGCAGCGCACCGGTACCGCGCGCCACCGAACGTGAGCCGCGTAGCGCCTTGCCATCAATGGCAATCACCCGTCCGTCAACCGCACCACATACGCCTTGGACCCATTCGACAAACCGGCTTTCGAACGCCGCAGGCGAGAGCGCCTCAAAGACCCGCCGGATCGTGTCGTGACCTGGAATACCGTTGCGCAACTTCAGATACTGGCGCAGCCACGCCTGCCGCTCCACACCCCAGTCTTCAATGTCGTCCCAGCCTTCGGCGCCTGACATCACCGCGCACAGTGCCAGCACCACGATATCCAGCAGATCGTGATCGCAGCGTCCAATCACCCGCGGGTCCGGCAGGTCCGCGAACGCCTCCACCAGCGCAGCCACTTCCTTGCGCATCTGTCGTCTCCGAAAAATCGACAGTAAACCCCGTGCGCCTCTTGTTTACAACCCCCTCATCCTGTCCATTGAAAGTAAACGACTTTTGACGCACCGGCCCTGTACAACCGGGACGCGGCCGTTGACAATCGTCGCCATAGTCGTGGGCGAGTCAATCTAACTAACGATCGCAAACCCAGGCGGGCAGCCCCATGCTTTGACTGCGATCGAGCACATCGAGTGACTGTAGTCAATCCAGATACGCTGTCGAACGGCCGAACATGGCCCGAAGACGGTCCGATGACAAACCGCGTTCAACCTCGAACGACCTTCATCGTCTCCACCAGCGGACCATCGCGAAACGCAGATCGCATCCTGTTTAAGGGCGATTCTGCAACGAACTCACTGCCGGAATCGCCTGAAAAAGCTACGAATGTCGGCCGCGAGGAGTTCAGGTTCTTCCATTGCCGCGAAATGGCCACCGCGCGGCATGTCGGTCCATTGCGCGACATTGAACACTCGTTCCAGCCATTCGCGTGGCGGGTGATTAATCTCTTTCGGAAAGTGTGCAAAGCTCACCGGCGGCAATACCCGTTGTCCGGGGGCGAAACGTATGGGTTGCAACCGGTTTTCCCAGTACATTTGAACTGCGGTACCAATGCTTTGGGTGTACCAGTAGAGCGACAAGTTGGTAAGCAACTCATCTTTCGAAAATCGCCCCTCGATAACCCCGTCGCAATCGCTCCACGCGCGAAACTTCTCCCCAATCCACGCAGCCAGCCCGGCCGGCGAGTCGTTAAGCGACGCGGCCAACGTTCGCGGCCTCGTGGCGTGCATATGCGCATAACCACCCTCGAGCGCAGCCCACTCGCCTTTCTCTCGAAGGTAGTTTTGTTCTGCGATGGTAAGCGGCGAATCAGTGGCGTCAATTGCCGGTTCGTACGAGGTCGGCAGAAAGTTTAGATGGATTCCATCGACTACCTCGGAGTGCCGCGAGGCAAGCACGACCGACACCCCCGCGCCCAGGTCGCCACCCTGAGCGCCAAATCTCTGGTACCCAAGACCGCGCATCAGCGATGCCCACAGATCAGCTACCTGAAACGACGAAGTACCAGCGGCGGCAGGCGCCTGCGAAAACGCAAAGCCCGGCAGTGACGGAATGACGACGTCGAAAGCATCGTTCGGGTCCGCACCGAATGCAGCCGGGTCACGCAAACGATCCGCCAGCTCATGAAATTCGAAGAACGATCCGGGCCAGCCATGCGTGACGACCACCGGGTAGGGCCGGGGTCCAACACCACGCTGATGAACGAAGTGCACGCGCTGGCCGTTCACGTTGGCCATGAAGTGAGGTTGCCGGTTCAGACCGCGTTCCGCGGCCCTCCAATCAAAACCGTCAGCCCAGTACTTCACCAATTCGCGCAACCACGCGGTGTCTGTGCCCTGTTGCCACGGCTCGGACGGTGTCGCGGATGCCCACCGGCTGTCGCGCAAACGCCGGCGCAAATCGTCCATCTCAACATCGGACACGCGAATTTGAAACGGCTCGATGTGCATGGCACCTCCTCTGGAAGGATGCGGTCGATTCTCCATGATCTAACTGACCGTGCCGAACGACCACGGTTGGCCTGGCTTTGTACGACGACGAACTTCCGTAGCCGCCCTCTTAAGCGACCTTCAGATTTTCCAAATGCGGTCGTTTTGCGAACAAGATTCGAGCCGCGGGCAACCTTTGACAGACACACCAGTTCTCTAAATCGAGGGCGTACCTGTAATTGATTGATAGCTAGCTAAATATTTGCTTTCGCACGCCATCAATCACTTGCTCTACTTGGTGCGAACCAGCCCCAGCTTTGGGGTAGCAGCAATAGTACGGCAGCCACTATTTCGGCATAAAGCCCCCAGCTGTTTATCAATAGAACAAAAAATGCCTGTTGGGAAACATGTGTCATGGCTATCGTGCCTGGTATAAGGAATACTGCCTGCGCAGACGCGATAACCACCACTACAATTCTTGCCCAATTCTTTCGTCTCGACAGCCTGAAAGACAGAGGTAATTTTAGAGCACCGAGCGCAAGTACGAATACCAATACCCCGATTAACAATGAGGTTGGCATAGTGTGACTGTCAGTGTGAATGGGAATAGAATTCCCTGTCATTTTATGTGGAAAAAATTGAGAGTAGAGATATTGCAAAGCTGCAGCCCAATACATCAGGATTGCAATTTTTGGAAGAATAGAAAATCTTTCTTGTGCGATTGAATAAATTCAAAGGTTCTTTCCATTATCCACATCTCCTGTTGTGATAATTTTTAATTGCCCGTTATTTTGCAAAAATCAATCAACCACTTTAATTTTTAACGTCCATAGGTATGGGCGTGATTGCTTTCTGTCTTCAATTCCGAGGCATTGTGAAGGTCGCACTTAAATTAGCAGTCGAAATCAAATTAGTTTAAATGCGCAAATTGGTCAAGGCAACAATCGCGAATTACCAATCGTGACG
>JBEKNG010000666.1:0-3770 GCA_049523075.1 Paraburkholderia sp. | reverse complement strand
AGCGTCTTTCCACAAGACGCTTTTTTATACACCACTTCAGCCTCACAACGTAGGCAACAACTCGGGCGGATGATGCTTGAGCGTCTGCCGCGCCTCGCGGAATTCCGGAAAGATCGATTCGACCGTTTGCCAGAAGCGCGGGCTGTGATTCATCTCGCGCAGATGCGCGAGCTCGTGCGCGACGACGTAATCGATGATCGATAGCGGGAAGTGGATCAGCCGCCAGTTGAGGCGGATCTTGCCATCGCTCGAACAACTGCCCCAACGCGTCGCCGCTGACGACAGCGCATAGGCGCGATAACTCACCCCCAGCTTCTCCGAGTAAATCGCGAGACGCTCGACGAAGAGGCGCTTGGCCTCGCCTTGCAGCCAGCCCTGCACGCGATCCTTGATCTGCTGAGGGTCGGCTTGCAGGGGCAGCGGCAACGCGAGCGCGGCCTGCTCGGCATCGAACGCGAGCGTGCCTTGCGGCGAACCGAGCGTGACGCGCACCGGATGACCGAGATAAGGCACCTGCGCACCATCCTTCCAGTCGACGTGCGGCAGCGCGCGTTGTTCGACACGCGTTTGCCATTCGATCAGCTTCGTGAAAATCCAGCGCTGCTTTTCGCTGATAGCGGTTTCGATGTCGGCCAGCGTGACCCAACGTGGTGCAGTGATCATCAGGCCACTGCTGTCGATCGCAAAGCCGATCGAGCGGCGTGACGAACGTTTGAGCTGGTAGTGAAGGGTCTGCGCGCCGAGCGTCAGGCTGCGCAATTTCGAGCCGTCGGGCGCGCGTGGCGCGTCCGGCTTCTGCGATGAAGGCGGCGTGGACGGCAGGATTGCCGGCTCGGCGAAGAGCGGCAGATCGAGTTGCCGGCTATCGAGCGCCGCAGCGGGCTGCGGCGTAGGAGACTTCTGCATCGGTTCAGGTTTCGCGCAATACGTGCCAGCGCAAATACGCCATCAAGGGCGCGGGCGCGTCAGATACGGGCGGCGGCGGGCGTGCTATCCGCTGCACGATACGCGGCAGGATCAATGCGACGCATCTCCGCTTCGATCCACGTCTCGACGCGCGTGTTCACTTCATCGGGCGTGAGCCCCTTCGTCTCGATCGGCTTGCCGATCGACACTGTGACTATACCCGCATATTTGAGAAACGAGTTGCGCGGCCACACACGTCCCGCGTTGTGCGCAATCGGCACGACCGGCGCACCAGTCCCTACCGCGAAGCGCGCACCACCGGTTTTGTATTTGCCCTGCTTGCCCGTTGGCGTGCGGGTGCCTTCCGGAAACATGATGACCCAGGCGCCTTCATTCATGCGCGCCTTGCCTTGCTTGATGACGGATTCGAACGCGTACTTGCCGTCCTTGCGGTTGATATGCACCATCTTTAGCAAGCCGAGCGCCCAGCCGAAAAACGGCACGTACAGCAGTTCGCGCTTGAAGACGTAGCACAGCGGCCGCGGCATCAATGCCGGAAACGCCAGCGTTTCCCATGCCGACTGATGCTTCGACAGCAACACGGCCGGCCCGTCAGGCAAATTCTCGAAGCCTTCGATACGGTACTTGATGCCGTTGATCCAGCGCACCGCGGCAACCGTTGAGCGGCACCAGCCGGCCGCCATCCAGTAGCGGCGCTCGGCGCGCATGAACGGGAAAGCGAGGAAGCAGGCGGTCGCGTAGGGAATCGTGTAGACCACCAGGTAGATCAGCAGCAACAGCGAACGGAGGAAGCGCATCGGAGGGGTGGTCAGTATTAAGGACGCGTGCAGATCGCGTCAATTTTGTTCTGTGGAGAGGAAGTCGAGCGCGAAGGCGCGCAGGTCGTCGTGGACCTTCGTGCCTTCAGGCAGTCCGCCAGCGTCGAGCGTCTTGCGGCCTTTGCCGGTCAACACCAGATGCGTCGCAAAACCGAGCGCCGCACCTGCCTGCAGGTCGCGCAGCGAGTCACCCACCGTCGGCGTCTCATCCGGATCCGCTTCGAAGCGTTCGGCGATCATCTTCAGCATGCCGGGCTTCGGCTTGCGGCACTCGCAATGATCCTCCGCCGTGTGTGGGCAGAAGAAGACCGCGTCGATGCGACCGCCGACTGCCGCGACCATCCGGTGCATCTTCAGATGCATCGCATTGAGCGCGTTCATGTCGAACAGACCCCGCCCGATACCTGACTGGTTCGTCGCGATCGCGACGCGATAGCCCGCCTGATTCAGCCGGGCGATCGCTTCGAGGCTGCCGGGCAGAGCAATCCACTCGTCCGGCGACCTGATGAACGCGTCGGAATCGACGTTGATCACGCCGTCGCGGTCGAGGACAACGACTTTTTTCGGGGATGTCGGCATGGTTCGGCGGCTCAGTGGGGGCGCTGGGTTGGGTCGCTCAGTTTGGTCACTTACGCCGCCAGCCTGGAGATGTCGGCGACGCAGTTCATCTGCTGATGCAGTGCACCGAGCAAGGCCAAACGGTTAGCGCGCAACGCCGGATCTTCAGCGTTGACCATCACGTCGTTGAAGAACGTGTCGACCGGTTCGCGCAACGCCGCAAGCGCAGTCAGCGCGCCCGTATATTCGTGGGCAGCCAGTTGCGACTGAACGCGCGGGGCCACTTGTTCAAGCTGCGCGTACAGCGCTTTTTCTGCCGCTTCGATCAGCAACGCAGGTTGCACGCCGCCCACCGGTGCGCCATCCGACTTCTTCAGGATGTTCGAAATGCGCTTGTTAGCTGCTGCGAGCGAGGCCGCTTCGCTGAGCGCCGAGAACTCGCGTACGGCGTCGAGGCGAGCAACGATGTCGTTCAGGCGCGTCGGGTTCAGCGCTAGCACCGCGTCGATTTCACCCGTCGAATAGCCGCGCTCGCGCAGCAGACCGCGCAGACGGTCCATGCAGAATTCGTAGATGGCTTGTGTCGAATCGGCGACGTTCGGCACCGCAGCGAATTGCGCGTAAGCGGTGCGCAGCAGTTCGACGAGGTCAACCTGCAACTCTTTTTCGACGAGGATCCGCAGCACGCCGAGCGCATGACGGCGCAGCGCGAACGGATCTTTCTCGCCGGTCGGTTGCAGACCGATGCCCCAGATGCCGACCAGCGTTTCGAGCTTGTCAGCCAGCGCGACGACCGTCCCGGTCGTCGTGGCCGGCAAGGCATCGCCGGAGAAACGTGGTTGATAGTGTTCCGTGCAGGCCAGCGCGACTTCTTCCGGTTCGCCATCGTGGCGCGCGTAGTACGTGCCCATCGTGCCTTGCAGTTCGGGGAATTCGCCGACCATGTCGGTGATCAGGTCGGCCTTGGCGAGCAGGGCAGCGCGTTTGGCTAGCGCGACATCCGCGCCCAGCAATGCGGCAATCGCCCCAGCCAGGGCCTCGACACGTTCGACGCGTTGCAGCGCCGAGCCGAGCTTGTTGTGATACACGACGTTGGCGAGCAGCGGCACGCGGTCGGCGAGTGGCTTCTTCTTGTCCTGCTCAAAGAAGAACTTCGCATCGGCCAGACGCGGACGCACCACGCGCTCGTTGCCTTCGATGATGTCGCCAGGCGTTTGCGTCTCGATGTTCGAGACGATCAGGAAACGCGAGCGCAGCTTGCCGACGACGTCGGTTAGTGCGAAGTACTTCTGGTTCGTCTGCATCGTCAGGATCAGACATTCCTGCGGGACTTGCAGGAATTCGTCCTCGAAGCGGCAGGTGTACACCACCGGCCATTCGACCAGCGACGTCACTTCGTCCAGCAGCGCTTCAGGCATCACGACCTGGTCGCCCTCGGCCTGCGCGAGCAGATGCGTGCGGATGGTT
>JBEKNG010000665.1:0-3770 GCA_049523075.1 Paraburkholderia sp. | reverse complement strand
CCGGGAAGGCGTCATTGTTCGGCCGTAAGTCGGCGGGGCCCGTAGGAGTTAATCGAATTCATCAGTCAAAGCGAAAATGCGCTGAGAATATGATCGTTAAACGGTTTGGATGACGAACAAAAATATTACACCACGCCGCGCGCATCGTGCCGGCGTTGCTCACGCCCCGAAGAAAATCGAATCAGACATGAGGTCGTTGCGATTACGCCGCACACGATCAAAGTTCCGACAAGCGCTTGAGCCCATGCGGTCACTAGCATCCCGGCACCGATCATCAGGTAGTACATCAATCCGAACAACGCACCGGCGGTACCCAATTTGTCCTGGTAAGCGACAAGCGCATGACCGGGCACATTGGGAATTGCCAGACCAAACGCGACCACAACCAGCAGGATAGGTACGAGGAACCACGCGCTGCTCTGCAGCGAAGCCACGCCCAGCGCGCTTCCCAGCATCAATACGCTCGCCATCCGGAGCATGTTTTCGCCTTTGGTTCCTGCCTTAAGCCACCGTCGATTGAACCACGCACCAAGCGACGATCCTAGCGCCAATAGTGCTCCGCTGTATCCGTACACGTCAGTACCAAGATGGAGTCGTTGGAAGACGAATGGGCCGAGATCGTAATAGCTATAAAGCGCGACATTGAATACAGCGACCAGCAGGGCGGAACGCCAGATTAGCGAATTGCGACCATGAGCTTCAACGTAGCTGAAAGCGATCACCCTCGCTGACCGCTTGTGCCTGCTTCCCCCGTCCCGAGCCGTCTGGATTCCACCACTGACAGTGCATCGCGCAGTGATGCAGCAGGCAGTCGACTATCGGTCGCTGTGGTTTCGGCCTGACCTGACGGCCTCGTTACCGGAAGATGTTCGTGTGATCGACGTCAGACCGTTGCTGCGCGCGGTCCTTGAGTCGATTGCATTAGCGGATTTTGATGAAGATTGGCGTCGTGGTCGGCATGCGCACCTGCTTGGACTTTGCATTTACGAAATATGCGATGCGCCGCAGGAGGTCATGCTGCTTCCGCACCCTCCGATCGACGCCTCGCGAACCTCACATCCCATCCGGACCGGAAGCCGCCGGAATTGCAGGTGCTGGAAGAGGCATTAGGGGCAAGTGCCAAGACCATAACGCGCATCTTCCAGAAGGAGACTGGGATGGGCTATCAGCAGTGGCGTCTGATGCGAGCAATAGAGCTGTTGGCCACTGGACGCAGCATTACATACACTGCGGCGGAACTGGAGTTCTCGAGCGATAGCGTCTTTATCTCGTTCTTTCGAAAGATGCTTGGCACGACCCCCACGTCGTATCTCAATCGGTCTCAGCAAAACTAGGCCGGTATCAAGCACACTCAAAGACGGAACCAGACGATGTTCGCCCCGAATTTGCGAAGACGCCGGCCTTCACGTATCCGGGCCTCATACGAATAGTCGCTGTCAAGCGGTAGATTCGGTTCGTCAAACTCAGGTACCAGTTGGTGAAGCAGTGCGAAGAGGTAGCTCATGTGAATCTCCATGAAATTGGCGGATGCTTTGCCTGACGGACGCTGTCTGTCGCTGGTGGAAGCAGCGGGGTTCGTCGACGGATTGAATCGTACAGGTGGAAAATGAGCAGAAAATGAGGGGCTGGACTGCGCGCTGCAGCGATGCACGCCAGGGCGAATGCTGCCGACTCATCCGCTGCCCGGCAGCTTCTGCCCCGGGAGCGGCGGGCCGTTGCCAGGAGCATTCACCCCCGCGCTAGACCTTTGCGCCTAGTTCCCGCAGCCGCTGACCTGCCATCAGATTTCGCTCGATGTGCTCCAGCGAGACTCCGCGAGTCTCGGGTACAAAGAGGTAAACCACACTGGCAAATATGATATTCAGTAATGCGTACAGAATGAAAGTATGGGACTCACCGATACTGGAAAGCAGGCTGAGGAACGTCGCGGCCACGATCATATTTGCAGCCCAGTTGACGAACGTCGATATCGCGATGCCGAAGTCACGGCCTTGCATCGGCTGGATATCCGAACAGAGGATCCACACAAGCGGCCCGGCAGACATCGCGAAACCTGCAATGAAAACGAGAAGCATGGAAACAGCAAGCATCTGCGAAGCGCCTCCTGCAATGCCGGCATGTAGCAACCAGCCAAGCGTTCCCATCCCAATGGCCATCGTGGCGCAGCCCACATACAGAATGGGCTTACGGCCCCAGCGGTCCACCAGTGCAATGGCCCCGAAAGTTGCGAGGACATTGACGAGGCCCACGATTACTGTGCACCAGAGCTGCTGTTCGTGCGTTGCAAAACCAGCCAGGCCGAAGATGCGAGGCGCGTAGTACATCACGACATTAATGCCAGTGAGCTGCTGCAAAATCTGGAGAGTCGCGCCAAGCACGATCGAGCGACGAAAGTTCGTGCTGGTGCGAAACAGCTTCCAGCCTTGAGCCGGTTGCGCAAGCTGCGCGTTGATTTCCCGAACCTCGGTGTCGACTTCTTCTGCGGAGCTGAGCAGGCGCGTCAACACGGTCCGCGCCTCTTTCTCGCCTTTTCGCTGCAGCAGCCAGCGCGGGCTATCCGGCAGTGCCAGCACGCCAAGCAGGAACAGTACGGCGGGGATCGCAATCACCCCGAGCATCCAACGCCAGCTACCGATGTAACTCAGCCCAATATTGGAGAGAAAAGCCCCCAGGATACCTACGGTGATCATAAGCTGATAGGCAGAGATCATGGCACCACGTACCCGCCTCGGCGCTATTTCCGAAAGATAGAGCGGCGCCGTAAATGAAGCCACGCCCACCGCGAGCCCGAGGAGCAGTCGCGCGCCGATGATGCTCTCTGGGCTCCCGGAAAGCGCGGACCAGACAGAGCCCGCGACAAACATCACCGCAGCTAGCCCCAGTGAATAGCGACGACCCATCCGCCACGACAACCACCCGGCGCCCACGGCGCCGAATGCGGCACCCACCATCATCGAGCTGACAATCCATTCCTGAAGCGTGTCGCTAAGTGCGTACTCCTTGGCGATAAAGGGTAGCGCGCCTGAAATTACGCCGATGTCCAGACCAAACAGCAGTCCGGCCAGCGCGGCCATCACGCAGACAAACAACCCGTACCGCCGGGAGGAAGGGACGTTCAAAGTGGTCGCGTTCATTGTGTCTCCAAAGACTTGAGCAGGAATATTTGCAGGGCTTAGCCAACTGAATGGCTGCGCACCCGACGCAGGTTGCCATCGAGGCGAGCGTCTCTCGCGACGCTCGCATGGCGTATGCGATTAGCGAGGGGAGCCGGCTGGCGCCGCCGTAACGGGCGCATGTCCGGATACAGGGAGGGCGTGGTTTGATCAACGATCTCGATCACTGGGTCGCGTGACTCTCCCGAATCGCGTTGACGGCATCATGCTGGAGAAGAATGAGGCGAAGATGAGCAGGCTCGCATACCGTCACCCTAACGGTGGACTCCGCAGGCGCGACCGACCACACGATGGTAGAGGGTGTCATCTGACGGATCGTCGAAATGCCTGCTGGTAACAGACACCGGCGGTCAGATCGAGGTACGGCAGAGCGAAATAATCGACGCCACTGCTATAGATGTTCGCGCTGGTATTGGTCGAATAGGCCAGTGCCGGGTCCACCGAAACCGGCACGCTGTTCGCCTTGAAGTTGGCGAACGCAGCCTTGGCCGTCAGCTCGCCGAATTTGTAGGTGACACCCGCGGTATAGGCGCGGACGTTGATCGGGTACAGTGAGCTAATGCTCGCGAGCGCACTGTCGGCTGCGTTGTTGGCGCT
>JBEKNG010000664.1:0-3773 GCA_049523075.1 Paraburkholderia sp. | reverse complement strand
CTCGCAATCTCAGAAGCGGCCGCGCCCTACGGCCTCTACTACGCCCCCGATCCTTCATCGCAGATTGCCTGCACGATCGGCGGCAACGTGTCGGAGAATTCCGGCGGTGTGCACTGCCTGAAATACGGCCTGACCGTGCACAACGTGCTGCGTGTGAGGGCCATTACGATGGAAGGCGAAGTGGTCGAGTTCGGCTCGCTCGCGCCGGACGCGCCTGGGCTCGACCTGCTGGCAGTGCTGATCGGCAGCGAGGGCATGTTCGCGATCGTCACCGAAGTGACCGTCAGGCTGATCCCCAAGCCGCAAACCGCCCAGGTCGTCATGGCGAGTTTCGACGACGTCATAAAAGGCGGCGACGCGGTCGCCAGCATCATCGCCGCGGGCATCATTCCGGCCGGTCTGGAGATGATGGACAAGCCGGCGACGCGCGCCGTCGAGGAGTTCGTCAACGCCGGTTACGATCTTGACGCCGCAGCCATCCTGTTATGCGAATCGGACGGCACACCCGAAGAAGTGGCCGACGAAATCGTCCGCATGACAGCCGTACTGCGCGAACACGGCGCAACGCGGATCCAGATTTCGCGCTCCGAAAGCGAACGCCTGCGCTTCTGGTCCGGGCGCAAGAATGCGTTCCCGGCCGCGGGCCGCATCTCACCGGATTACTACTGCATGGACGGTACGGTGCCGCGCCGCAGCATCGGGCCGCTGCTCGCGCGCATCGAGGTGATGGAAAAGAAGTATCAGCTGCGCTGTATCAACGTTTTCCATGCCGGCGACGGCAACATGCATCCGCTGATCCTGTTCAACGGTAACGATCTTGACGAGTGGCACCGGGCGGAGGCGTTCGGCTCGGACATCCTGGAGACGTGCGTCGAATTGGGCGGCACGGTGACGGGTGAGCATGGCGTGGGCATCGAGAAGATCAATTCGATGTGCGTGCAGTTCTCGCCCGAAGAACGCGATGCGTTTCACGCGGTCAAGCGGGCTTTCGACCCGCCCGGCCTGCTGAACCCGGACAAAGGCATCCCGACGCGGGCGCGCTGCGCCGAGTACGGCAAGATGCACGTGCGCGGAGGTTTGTTGCCGCATCCGGAGCTGCCGCGCTTTTAGGCCGTTCCAGGCGGCTTTCGGCAACTTTGGGCGAGCGCTTGCGCGGGAAAGACCACAGGCGTACCAGGCACCACTGCTGCGGGGCGAGGTCGCCGCTGCGGAGAAGTGGCGGCCAGGCAGGCACGGTACGGGGCATCTCCACGCCCGCTATCCAGCCCGCCGCGTCGTGCGTACGCCCCCTTCCAGGTGCCGCCGGACCTCCCTCCCAAACCGCCACCACCCGCCAACCCGATGCGGGTCCGCTCCGGGTTGTCAGCACGCCCCTGCCAGGTACAATCGAGCGAAACACAACGAAGCAGGACACCATGGAAGAGGACGACATCGTCGCCGTATGGTCCGAACGTATCCGTTCGGCCACCGCCGAAGGCCGCCCGCTACGCATTCGCGGCGGGGGCACCAAGGACTGGTACGGGCAGACGCTGGAGGGAGACATCCTCGACACGCGCGCGCATCGCGGCATCATCGCCTATGACCCGGCCGAGCTGGTCATCACCGCACGCGCCGGCACGCCGCTGCTGGAGATCGAGGCCGCGCTGGCCGACCATGCGCAGATGCTCGCCTTCGAGCCGCCTCATTTCGGCCCCAGCGCCACCTTCGGAGGCTGCATCGCGGCAGGTATCGCCGGGCCGCGCCGCCCGTCAGCCGGGGCTGCGCGCGATTTCGTGCTCGGCGCGGTCATCATGAATGGCCACGGTCAGGTGCTCCACTTCGGCGGCCAGGTGGTGAAAAACGTGGCCGGCTACGACGTCTCGCGGCTGTTAGCCGGTTCGCTCGGCACCCTCGGCCTGATCCTCGAACTGTCGGTGAAGGTGCTGCCGTTCCCCAAGGCCGAAGCCACGCTCAAATTCGACATGAACGGCACCGACGCGGTCCGCAAGCTCAACGAATGGGGCGGCCGGCCGCTGCCGATCACGGCGAGCGCGTGGCGCCACGGCACGCTCGCGGTGCGCCTCGGTGGTGCCGAAGCGGCCGTCAAATCGGCGCGCACGTCGCTGGGCGGCGAGGTGGTCGATGCCGTCGAAGCCGAACGTTTCTGGGCCGGCTTGCGCGAGCAGACCGACCCGTTCTTCGCGGCCATTGGACCCAGGAACGCCCTGTGGCGGCTCGCGCTGCCGTCGATCACCGAACCGCTGCAACTACCGGGTGCCCAGTTGATGGAATGGGGCGGCGGCCAACGCTGGTGGATCACCGACACCGACGCGCAAACCGTGCGCATCAGCGCCAAACAGGCTGGCGGCCATGCGACCATCTTCCGCACGGGCGTCGGCTATGACCGCAGCGCGGGCGTGTTTACGCCCTTGCCTGCCCCGCTGATGAAAATCCATCGTGGCCTGAGGGCCGCGTTTGACCCAGCCCGCATCTTCAATCGCGGCCGGCTGTACCCCGACTTCTGAGCGGCGCGATGCAAACCAACCTCGCGGAATTCATACGCCACACCGCCGACGGCGCCGAAGCCGACGCCATTCTGCGCAATTGCGTGCATTGCGGCTTCTGTACCGCTACCTGCCCGACCTACCAGTTGCTAGGCGACGAGCTCGACGGGCCACGCGGGCGCATCTATCTGATTAAACAGATGGTCGAAGGCGCGGAAGTAACGCGCAGCACCCAGACCCATCTGGATCGCTGCCTGACCTGCCGCAATTGCGAGACCACCTGCCCGTCGGGCGTGCAGTATGGGCGGCTGGTGGAAATCGGCCGCAAGATCACCGAAGAGAAAGTCACCCGTCCCTTCGGACAACGGCTGATGCGCCGCGTGCTGGCGAGCTTTGTGCCGAACAGCGCGCTGTTCACGCCGGCCATGCGCCTCGGCCAGCACGTGCGCGCGTTCTTGCCGAAAAAGCTGCGTGACAAGGTGCCGGCGCGCCAGCGCCCGCTGGAGTGGCCCGCCACGAAACACGAACGAAAGATGCTGATGCTCGCCGGCTGCGTGCAGCCGTCGATGATGCCGAACGTCAACATCGCCACCGCGCGCGTGCTCAATGCGCTCGGCGTCGAGACGATCGTCGCGTCCGAGGCCGGCTGTTGCGGCGCGATCCGTCTGCACCTGGGCTACAACGACGAAGCGCTAGACGATATCCGCGTCAACATCGACGCGTGGTGGCCGTATGTCGAACAGGGCGTGGAGGCGATCGTGATGAACGCTTCCGGCTGCGGCGCCACCGTCAAGGAATACGCGCACCTGCTGCGTAACGACCCGGTGTATGCCGAGAAGGCGCAGCGCATCGTCGGGCTGACGCGCGACATCTCCGAAATCCTGCCGGAGTTCGAGGAGGCGCTGGTCGCTGTGACGCGCCGCCGCGCCGTCCATACGGTGGCGTTCCATCCGCCCTGCACGCTGCAGCACGGCCAGCAGTTGCGCGGCCAGGTCGAGCACGTGCTGGCCGCGCTTGGCATTGAAGTGCGCCTGCCGGCCGACAGCCATCTGTGCTGCGGCTCGGCCGGCACCTATTCGCTGACGCAGCCCACGCTCTCGTATGCGTTGCGCGATCAGAAGCTCGAAAAGCTGCTGGCGCAGGAACCGCAGGTCATCGTCTCGGCCAACGTCGGCTGCATTTCGCACCTGCAAAGCGGCACGTCGACGCCGGTGGCGCACTGGATCGAACTCGTCGAGCATATGCTGTACGCGCAATGACCGAGGTGGCGCCGCAGGGGTCCGTATAATC
>JBEKNG010000663.1:0-3779 GCA_049523075.1 Paraburkholderia sp. | reverse complement strand
TCGGCGAGCGTCTTGATAGGCGAGTCTTTACGCACCACCAGCGCGGTCCATTCAGGACGCGAGAAGATAT
This sequence comes from Paraburkholderia sp., assembly GCA_049523075.1. GTDB lineage: Bacteria > Pseudomonadota > Gammaproteobacteria > Burkholderiales > Burkholderiaceae > Paraburkholderia. The sequence goes on along the minus strand of JBEKNG010000663.1, from coordinate 3,709 downwards.
ACACGGTTTTGATCGGATTGCCATTCGCCTTGCCGAGCACGGCGGCGAGGCCCGCGGTCGAACCGATGTCGATCGCACCGCTGTTCAGGTATTCAAGCGCGCGATTGCTGCCGAGACTCAAGACCCATTTGATCTGCGCATGGTCGGGCTTGAATTCGTCTTCGAGCCAGCCATAGCGCTTGATCACGAGACTTTCCGGCGAGTAGTACGCGTAGTCGACGCGGATCTCCGGCGGTGTCGCGGCATGCACCGCCGCCATCGTTGCGAGGCCCGCCGCCAGCACGGCCAGCCGGCCCAGCGCACGATTGAAGAACCGCTTCATGTTTGGTCTCCCAGTATCCAGGGTTCGTTGTGAGTAGACCGGTCAATGTAAAGAAAGAAGCCGCGTTCGGTAACTAACGAAAGATCACAAGGAAACCCGCGCCAGCGATATCGCATGTGTGGTGGAGTGGGGGCGGCGTTTACCGGCGTTACAACGTCATTAGCGACGTTGTGTCGACGATGGTTCGCCACCCTGTCACCACTATTGCGGCTTCACGAACCTCAAGGTCATGCGGTCCGACTCGCCGATTGCGGCAAAGCGCGCCTTATCGACGCTGCCGCCTTCGTAGCTCGGCGGCAGCGACCACACGCCGTGCGGGTAGTCCTTGGTGTCGCGCGGGTTGCTGTTGACTTCGCTGCTGCCGGCGAGCTCGAAGCCCGCGGCGCGCGCGTGCTCGATCACATAAGCCTCCGTCACATAGCCGCTGTCGATCATCTGTTGCAGCGACGTGCCCGGTGCCGCGCGATGTTCTTCAACGCCGAGTATGCCGCCCGGTTTGAGCGCGCGGTAGAACGCACGCAGGTTTGCGTCGAGCTGGCCGTCCTTGATCCAGTTATGGATATTGCGGAACGTGAAGACGCGGTCGACATTGCCGTTCGCTTCGAAACCGCTGAACTGTCCTGCTTGCAGCGTGCCGACGACCACCTTGCCGTAGATGGCCGGTGTCGCGGCGAGCTTGCGTGCAAACGCGGCGTCGCCTGCCTTCTCTTCGGCCGCGGCGTCTGGCGACGGGCTCTCGTATTCGGCCTCGTAGAGTGTGCCGTGATCGTGCAGGTAAGGCGCGAGAATGTCCGTGTACCAGCCGCCGCCCGGTGCGATTTCAAGCACCGTTTGCGTCGGCGCGATCTCGAAGAACTGCAGCGTGCCTTGCGGATGACGATAGACGTCGCGCGCTTTCGCGGCGTCGCTGCGCTGCGGGCCGGCGATCGCGGAAGCAAGCGAGTCCTGGCTGGATGGGGCCGACGCGCAGGCCGCAAGAAGCAGGGCGGTGGACAGCCCAGCGAGTGTGTAACGCAGCGTGCGAAGCAACGGAGTGGGGTGGTGAGTCATGGCGCCTGGTAGTGGTTCGAGGGGGCCGCGGCGAACATTGGCAAAAGCGGCAACAGGCGTAACGATAAGCGTTTGCGGCGCGCTTTGCACGCAGCCGGTTCGCATGCAGTCCCTTCTGAGGCCGCGAAACGTGCGCTGATGCAGGGCGTGCGCAAGAGGCGGCGCGCACGTGGCCTGCAAGCGCAGCGGATTGAGCGTATGTTATTTCGCGAGTTCGCTGTTTGCTCTGTTGACTGCTGACGGGCGCCATCCTGGTACTGCACGGCCCCCCGATAGCGGAGCAGACTGGATTGCACAACCCTCTCAATCCCGCGTTCCCTGTAGGGTGATACGCGGTCATCGATTCAAGCGGAGATTGCCTTTATGTCGACCCAGCCACGGCAGTTGCGCCTCGGTGCCTTCATGCGACCCGTGACGATTCACACCGGCGCATGGCGTTATCCGGGCGCCTACCCGGATGCCAACTTCAATTTCGCGCACATGAAGCGCTTTGCGCAGACGCTCGAGCGCGGTCGTTTCGACGCCTTCTTCATGGCCGATCATCTCGCCGTGCTCAACATGCCGGTGGCGTCGTTAAAGCGCAGTCACACTGTCACTTCATTTGAACCGATGACCTTGCTGCCGGCACTCGCTGCTGTGACCGAGCGTCTCGGCCTGATCGCTACAGCGTCCACGACGTTCGACGCACCGTATCACGTCGCGCGCCGCTTCGCTTCGCTCGATCACATCAGCGGCGGCCGTGCAGGCTGGAACCTCGTGACGACTTCGAACCCCGACGCAGCGCTTAACTTCGGCCTCGAAGAACATGTTGAGCATGACGAACGATATCGCCGGGCGCGCGAATTCTTCGATGTCGTCACCGGCCTGTGGGATAGCTGGGCCGACGACGCGCTGATTCGCGACGTCGAGTCCGGCATCTTCTTCGATCCGGACAAACTGCACGTGCTCGATCACAAGGGCAAATACTATTCGGTGCGGGGGCCGCTTAACATTGCCCGTCCGGTGCAGGGCTGGCCGGTGATCGTGCAGGCCGGTTCATCGGAAGCGGGACGGCAGATCGCCGCCGAAACCGCCGAGGCTGTTTTCACCGCGCAGACGACGCTTGAGCAAGGTCAACGCTTCTACGCAGACGTGAAAGGCCGCATGGAGAAACTTGGACGCTCGCGCGATCATATGAAGATTTTGCCCGCCGCGTTCGTGGTGGTGGGCGACACGCTCGATGAAGCGCTGGAAAAGCGCGCACGTCTGGACACTTTCGTGCATTACGACAGCGGCATCGCGTCGCTCTCGATCGCGCTCGGACACGATGTGTCGGGCTTCGACCCGGACGGCCCGCTGCCCGAGATCCCGGAGAGCAACGCCAGCCGCACCAGCCGGCAGCGCGTGGTGGAGTGGGCGCAGCGGGACAACCTGACGATTCGCCAACTGGCGCAGCGCATCGGCGGCTACTCGGGGCTGGAGATGGTCGGCACGCCCGCGATGATCGCCGATCAGATGGAAGCGTGGCTCGTCGGCGAGGGCTCGGATGGCTTCAACGTGATGTTCTCGCATCTGCCGGGCGGGCTCGATGACTTCGTCGACAAGGTGATTCCCGAGTTGCAGCGCAGAGGAATCTTCCGGCGCGAATACGAAGGCGCGACGCTACGCGAAAACCTCGGTCTGCCGCGCCCGGAAAACCGGTTTTTCCGTGGTTGAGCGCAGGCGCGTCGATGGCACCCCTGAAACGGGGACGAAACGTAAGCCGTCCGATGTCTCGCGAGTGACGTCAGTTGCCCGATTTACGACCTGAAACCAGTTGAGGGAGCCGCGCGTATATGCATTGAGAGCAACGTCATCCTGCCCGGCAGGACCGGCGTTGCTCGTCTATGCTGGTAACAGGGTCCGGTCGATTTCTGACCGGCAACGCGCGGATCGTGCGCGACCCCATTCATTTTGTCGGAGGCAACATGAAGCTAACATCGAGGTTATTGCAGGCCATATTGTGCGCAGCAACTCTTGCCGTCGCGGCTCACGCGGGCGCGCAGAGCCTCTCCCCGCAGGACGATGTGTATGCGCCGCAAAACGGCAAGCAGTTGATGCCAAATGCCGCGCTCGGCAGCGAGTATCCGTCGCACGGTAACCAGCAGGCCGGGGAAATGAACCTGAACCCGGTGGACCCGCGCGCGCAGCTTGCCAACGGACTGCCGAACAATGCGGAGGCGGGCGGCTACGGCGCCCCGCTCGCTGGCGTGCGTACCAATGTGCGACAGCCCCCGTCGAACTGACCTCAGGGCGCGGCAGCGCCAGCGTGAAGGTGGTGCCGTGAAATTCGGTGCTCTCGACAATCGGGTCGCCGCC
>JBEKNG010000662.1:0-3780 GCA_049523075.1 Paraburkholderia sp. | reverse complement strand
CGGCTCGACGTCTCGCTGGATGTCACCAAATCGCTCGATGCCTATCCGATCGCCGTGCAGCAGATGGTGGCCATCGCGCGAGCGATTTCAGTCGACGCGCGCGTGCTGATTCTCGACGAGCCCACCTCGAGCCTCGATGACAGCGAGGTGGCGCAGCTTTTCAAAATACTTCGGCATCTTAAGCAATCTGGTATTGCGATCCTGTTTGTGACGCATTTTCTCGAGCAGACCTACGCCATTTCCGATCGCATCACCGTGATGCGCAACGGTGAGTGCGAGGGTGAATATCTGGCGCGCGATCTGTCGGCGGATCAACTGGTCGCGAAGATGGTCGGGCACGAACGTATGAGCACCCGACTGCGGGAGGCTGAGCACGAAACGCCCGCAGAGCGGCAGGCTGTGGAACCGTTCGTGGAGCTGCGCGGTGTCGGGCGGCGCGGCATGATGCAGCCGGTCGATCTCGACGTCCAGCCGGGGCAGATTCTCGGTCTGGCGGGCCTGCTCGGCTCGGGACGTACCGAGACCGCACGCTTGCTGTTCGGCGCAGACCGCGCCGACAGCGGCACGATCACAGTCGGCGGGAAAGCCGTGCGCTTGCGTTCCCCGCACGACGCTGTGGCGCTTGGCATCGGCTACTGTCCGGAAGACCGCAAGAAGGAGGGCATTGTCGCCGAACTGTCGATCCGCGAAAACATTCTACTGGCGCTGCAGGCGCAGCGCGGCTGGCTGCGCAAGATCAGCCGTTCCCGTGCCCGCGAACTGGCCGATCTGTGGATCGAGCGGCTTGGTATCAAGGCCTCGGACGCTGAGCAGCCGATCGGTCTGCTCTCCGGCGGTAACCAGCAAAAGGCGCTCCTCGCGCGCTGGCTCGCGACCGAACCCAGGCTACTGATTCTCGACGAGCCGACTCGCGGCATCGACGTGGCCGCGAAGTTCGACATCATGGACCGGATGCTCGCGTTGTGCGCCGGTGGCCTGGCGATTCTGTTCATCTCGTCGGAGGTCAGCGAGGTGTTGCGCGTGAGTCACCGCGTCGCGGTGCTGCGCGATCGCCGCAAGATTGCTGAAGTGGCGGGCAACGCATCGAACGAGGACAACATCTATCGACTAATCGCGGGGAGCGCCGAATGAAGCTATCGAACTGGTTCGCGCGCGATGGCGCGGAGCGTCCATTGGTCTGGCCGTGCGTGACGCTTGCGCTGCTTTTCCTGCTGGATCTCTGGGTCAATCCGCATTTTCTGGCGCTACGCATGCTTGACGGCCATCTGTTCGGGGCGCCAATCGACATTCTCAATCGCGCGGCGCCGCTCGTTCTGGTCGCGACGGGGATGACGCTGGTGATCGCCACGCGCGGCATCGATATTTCGGTCGGCGCCGTAGTGGCGATTGCCGGTGCCGCAGCGGCCACCATGCTGGCCACGCAGCCGTTTCCGAGTGCCGGGCTGATTGGGCAGGCGCTCGGTGCGGCGCTGATTGTGGGGATCCTGAGCGGCATGTGGAACGGCATGCTGGTGGGTTACGTCGGCATGCAACCGATCATCGCCACCTTGATCCTGATGGTGGCCGGCCGTGGCGTTGCGCAGTTGCTGACTGGCGGCCAGATCATTCCGATCGGCGCGCCGGGCTATCTGTTCGTCGGCGGCGGCTATCTGCTGGCGGTGCCGTTTTCCGTGTGGATTGCGACAGCTGCGGTGTTGCTGACGGCGCTGCTCATCGAAGGTACAGCGCTCGGACTCTTTATCCGCGCGATTGGGGTGAATCCGGTGGCGACGCGGCTGGTGGGTCTGCGTTCGAAAGCCATCGTGTTTGCCGTGTATGGCTTCTCCGGACTTACGGCGGCGATTGCTGGCATCCTGATCAGCTCGAACGTCCGCAGTGCCGACGGTAACAACGCCGGACTGCTGCTGGAACTCGACGCTATTCTTGCTGTGACGCTGGGCGGCACTTCGCTGCTCGGCGGCCGCTTTAGTCTCGCGGGTACGGTGCTCGGCGCGCTCATCATCCAGACGCTGACCTACACGACCTATTCCATCGGCGTGCCGCCCGAAGCGACGCTCGTCGTCAAGGCGGTGGTGGTGCTGATCGTCAGCGTGATCCAGTCGCCCTCGGCCCGTGCGCTGGCGATGTCGCTGTTCAGCTCGCGTGGGGTGGCGCGATGAAACGTCTGGTCGAGATCTGGGCTCGTATTTTCGATCCGCGCACGTTGCCGATCGCCGTCACCATTCTGCTGTTCTGTGCGCTCTTTGGCTTCGGCTCGGTGATGTACACCGGCTTTTTCTCGTTACAGGTACTGTTGGATCTGCTGATCGATAACGCGTTTCTGTTGATTGTCGCGATCGGCATGACGTTCGTGATCGTCTCTGGAGGGATCGACCTCTCGGTGGGTTCGGTGGTTGCACTTACAACGATCGTCGAGGCGGTGCTGTCTGAACGGATGCATGTCTCAGTCTGGGTCATCCTGCCGGTCGTGCTCGTGATGGGCGCGCTATTCGGCGCGGTGCAGGGGGCGTTGATCCACTTTTTCCGTTTGCAGCCGTTCATCGTCACGCTGGCGGGGATGTTTTTCGCCCGCGGGCTGTGTTTCCTGATCACCACGCAGTCGATCACGATCACCGATCCAACCTTCAAGGCGATCTCGTCGTACCGCCTACCAGTCGGCACCGGTTCGGTGAGTGCCAATGTGCTGATCGCGCTGGTGACGCTGGTCGCCGCGATTTTCGTCGCACATTTCACGCGCTTCGGACGCAATGTGTATGCGGTTGGCGGCAACCCGCGTTCGGCCTTGCTGATGGGGCTGCCGGTCGCGCATACGCGAATCGGCGTCTATGCGCTGAGCGGATTCTGTTCTGCGCTCGGTGGCGCGGTCTTCACGTTCTACGTCCTGTCTGGCTATGGCTTGCAGGGGCAGGGCATGGAGCTCGACGCGATCGCGGCGACCGTGATCGGCGGCACTTTGCTCACGGGGGGCGTCGGCTACGTCATTGGCTCGCTGTTCGGCGTCGGCATCCTCGGCACGATCCAGACGCTGATCACGTTCGACGGGACGCTGAGCTCGTGGTGGACACGCATTGTGATCGGCGCGCTGCTGTGCGCGTTCTGCCTGCTGCAACGCCTGATCGAACGTCATGCGCGTTCGGTGCGGCGGCCCGGCGGTCCTGCTGGTGCGGTGGTGGCAACCCCATCACGCGAGCGCTCACGTCACGACGCGGCCGCTACGGATTCGCACGCGGCTGGCCGCGTACCCCAGGAGGGTCTACCCAAGGCGCTAGGCCGTTGACGAGGCGTGGGGAACTGCGCGGCGAGGCGCGACGATAAGAGGCAAGACACGACGAGGTACTGCAGGGCGCGAGGAGCCCCCAGGACAATCGGGGCTGGCCTCTGGCGCAGACCACGGGACACCAGTCGATCCAGCGACGCTAGCGGGCGGGGGGCTCTGCGGCGAGCCGGCGACGTACGGTCGCCACCCATCGGTCCGGCGCAATGCTGCTCAAGGCTAGCGCCGGGGTCTGCGGCCACTGCTCGCGGACAATGTCGGTCAATACCTGACCCGGCGGCGCTTCAACCACTAGCTGAGCGCCCATTTCAAGCATGACAGTGAGCGCGTCGAACCAGCGAACGGTGTGACGCATGTTCGTCGCCAGGTCGTTGCGGATCGCCTCTGCGGTATGCAACGGCCGCCCGCCGCGATTGCCAACATAGACACTACTTGGCGCGTGAAACGGGACATCACGTGCGTAGTCGATCAATTCGTCCGCTGCATCCGCGAGCAGTTCGCAATGA
>JBEKNG010000661.1:0-3789 GCA_049523075.1 Paraburkholderia sp. | reverse complement strand
GTATTTTGTGTCGGCGGCGGAGATTCCGATCGTGCGCCGCAAGTGCGCAAACATCGTACGGCGTGCTGGCTTTCTGCCGAAGGGGCATCTGGCGAAATCGCTGGTGACCGTGCTTGAAACCTATCCGCGCGACGAACTGTTCCAGGCCGAAGAGGACCAGCTCTACGACATCGCGCTTGGCGTGCTGCGTCTTCAGGAGCATCAGCGCACGCGCCTGTTCGTGCGGCGCGACCGCTTCGACCGTTTCGTTTCGTGTCTGGTCTTCGTGCCGCGCGACAAGTACAACACCGACTTGCGGCGGCGCATCGCTAACTTGCTGATCGAGGCGTTCAACGGCGCAAGCGTCGAGTTTACGCCCTTGCTGTCGGAGTCGACGCTCGCGCGGATTCACTTCGTTGTCCACGCCGAACCGGGCGCCATGCCGGATGTGGACACCCGCGAACTCGAAGCGCGGCTCGTGCAGGTGACGCGCCGCTGGCAGGACGATCTCGCCGACGCGTTACTCGATGCGTTCGGCGAAGAGCAGGGCAACCGGCTGTTGCAGCATTACGCCGATTCGTTCCCCGCCGGCTACCGTGACGACTATCCGGCCCGCACGGCAGTTCGCGACATCGAGTTGATCGAACGCTTGCAGGGTAGCGAACGGATTGCGATGAACCTGTACCGTCCCATCGAATCCGGCCCGCGCGGGTTTCGCTTCAAGGTGTATCGCGCGGGACAACCCATCGCCTTGTCGCGCAGCCTGCCGATGCTCGAGCATCTCGGCGTGCGCGTCGATGAAGAGCGGCCGTACCTGATCGAAGCGCTTGGCGCCGCCCCCGCATGGATCCACGACTTCGGCCTTGAACTGGCGGACGACGGCGAATTCGACATCGAGCGTGTGAAGAACCTCTTCGAAGACGCGTTCGAGCAGGTCTGGACCGGCGAGATCGAAAGCGACGACTTCAACCGCCTCGTGTTGCGTGCGCAGCTTGCGGCGCGCGAGGTGACGATCTTGCGGGCCTATGCGAAGTATCTGCGGCAAGTCGGCTCCACGTTTAGCGATGCTTACATTGAGCGCGCGCTGACAGGCAATCCTACGATTGCCCGCAAGCTCGTCGAACTGTTCGTGGCACGCTTCGATCCGGCGCTGGGCGACACTCGTGACGCACGCGTGGAGCTACTGCTGAAATGGATCGATACCGCGCTCGACCAGGTGCCGAATCTCGACGAGGACCGCATCCTGCGGCAGTTCCTCGGCGTCATCAAGGCCACCCAGCGCACCAATTACTACCGCCTGGATCATGAGGGGCGCCCGAAACCGTACCTCTCGTTCAAGTTCAACCCGGCGCGCGTGCCGGGCTTGCCTGAACCCAAGCCGATGTTCGAGATCTGGGTGTACTCGCCGCGCGTCGAAGGTGTGCATCTGCGCGGCGGGCGTGCTGCGCGTGGCGGTTTGCGCTGGTCGGACCGGCGCGAAGACTTCCGCACGGAAGTGCTCGGCCTGATGAAAGCGCAGATGGTGAAAAACGTCGTGATCGTGCCGGTCGGCTCGAAGGGCGGCTTCGTGGTGAAAAACCCGCCGCCGGCCAGCGACCGCGAAGCGTGGTTGCGCGAGGGCGTCGCCTGTTATCAGACCTTCCTGCGCGGTCTACTCGATCTGACCGACAACCTGGCCGGTAATGAGATCGTGCCGCCGCCCGATGTGGTGCGCCATGACCCCGACGATCCCTATCTGGTGGTGGCGGCGGATAAGGGCACGGCGACGTTTTCGGACTACGCCAACGCCATCTCGCAGGAATACGGTTTCTGGCTCGACGACGCGTTCGCGTCGGGCGGTTCGGTCGGCTACGACCATAAGAAAATGGCCATCACCGCGCGCGGCGCCTGGGAATCGGTGAAGCGGCATTTTCGTGAAATGGGCATCGACACCCAGACCACGGATTTCACCGTGGTCGGCATCGGCGACATGTCGGGCGACGTGTTCGGTAACGGCATGCTGCTGTCGCCGCATATCAAGCTAGTGGCCGCGTTTGACCACCGGCATATCTTTCTCGATCCACAGCCCGATCCCGCAAGCAGTCTGGCCGAGCGTGGGCGTATCTTTATCCTCGAGCGTTCCAGTTGGGCCGACTACGATCCTGCCTTGATCTCTGCCGGTGGCGGCGTGTTTCCGCGCACGGCGAAGACGATCCCCGTGTCGGCCGCGATGCAGGCCGTGCTCGGCATCAATGCCGCTTCGCTCGCGCCGAACGAACTGATACGCGCGATCTTGCAGGCGCCGGTGGATCTGCTCTACAACGGCGGCGTCGGCACGTATGTCAAGGCGAGCCGCGAGACACCGGCACAGGTTGGTGACCGCAGCAACGACGCTGTGCGAGTGAATGGCGCGGATCTGCGCTGCAAGGTGGTGGCGGAGGGTGGCAATCTGGGGCTCACGCACCTCGGACGCATCGAGTTCGCGTTACGCGGCGGGCGCATCAATACCGATGCGATCGATAACTCAGCCGGTGTCGATTGTTCGGATCACGAAGTCAACATCAAGATTCTGCTCGGCCTCGTGGTGAAGGACGGTGAAATGACTGAGAAGCAGCGCAACGCGTTGCTCGCCGATATGACCAACGAAGTCGGTCTGCTGGTGCTGCAGGATAACTACTATCAGACTCAGGCGCTGTCGATTGCCGGGCGCTACAGCGTCGAGTTGTTCGACGCGGAGACGCGCTTCATGCGCTGGCTCGAACGGGCCGGGCGTTTGAACCGCGTGATCGAATTCTTGCCGACGGACGAGGAAATCGCTGAGCGGCAGGCCGCGAAGCAAGGGCTGACCTCGCCGGAGCGCGCGGTACTGCTCGCGTACAGCAAGATGTGGTTGTACGACGCGCTGCTCGAATCCGACATGCCGGAAGACCCGCTGGTGAGCAGCATGCTAATCGACTATTTTCCGAAGCCGATGCGGCATCGCTTCAGCGACCCCATGCATCGTCATCCGTTGCGGCGCGAAATCCTCGCTACGTATCTGACCAATGCGCTGGTCAACCGGGTGGGTTGCGAATTCGTGCACCGGCTGATGGAGGAGACCGATGCCCAGCCGGGCGAGATCGTACGGGCCTGCATCATGGCGCGCGACGTGTTCGATCTCGACGACGTATGGCGCAGCATCGATGCGCTCGATAACCGGGTTGCCGACGACGTGCAGGCGCGCATGTTCGTCGAGGTGGCGCGGCTCGTCGAGCGTGCGGCGCTGTGGTTCTTGCGGCAACTGCAATCCGGCGCCGTCAGCGACGTGACGGATTTGCTGACGCGTTGCCGCGATGCGGCGCAGCGGCTCGCGTCGCAATGGCCCGCGTTGTTGCCTACCGCCGACCTGGAGGCGCTGTCGGAACGCCAGCGGATCCTCGTGGACGCGGGTGTGGATAGTGAACTGGCGGTGCGCGTGGCGAGCGGCGAAATCTCCGCGGCGGTGCTCGATATTGCCGAGGTGGCGGCCAGGTGCGGCAAGGATCTCGAACGGGTGGCCGGCGTCTATTTCGCACTCGGCACGCAGCTCAACTACGGCTGGATCGGCGAGCGTGCGAATGCGCTGCCCACGCCAACGCACTGGGATACGCTGGCTCGCGCCGCCGCGCTTGCGGAGCTGGCCCGCCTTAAACGCGCCTTGACGACGAGCGCGCTGACGGGAGCTAGCGAAACGTCGACGCCGGAGGAACTGGTCGAAACGTGGCGCCAACAACGGGCGGCGCCTCTCGAACGCTATGCGCGCCTTCTGGCCGATCTGCGTGCGTCGGGCGGTTCGAGCCTCTCGGTGCTACT
>JBEKNG010000660.1:0-3792 GCA_049523075.1 Paraburkholderia sp. | reverse complement strand
TATGGTGTGCTCGCGATCGTCTGGATGATCCAGGGCTATTTCGGCTTTCTCGATCTAGGGCTGTCCGCGGCGTCGTCCAACCGCATCGCGCAACTAGGCGATGCGCCACACCGCGAGCGTGAGGCAGTCCTGTGGACAGCGCTGGTCCTCAACGCAGCACTGGGTCTTGCGGGCGGCCTGGCACTGTATGCGCTCATGCACACGCTGCTCGGGTACTTCGAGATGGGCGGGGCCCTACGCGTCGAGTTGTTGCCCGCGCTGCCCTGCGTAGCCTGTCTCGTGCCACTCTCGAACCTCATTTCCGTGTTCAACGGCGCACTAGTGGGGCGCGAGCGGTTTGGCACGCTCAACGCAGTAACACTCCCGGTCACGCTGATGTACCAGCTCATGCCGCTCGGGGCAGCGCTCGTCTTCGGGCCGAACCTGCGCTATCTGGTGTACGGCACGCTGGTGGCAGGGGTAGCGGCGCTTACGGTGACTGCGCTCGCGGTCTGGCGTGTCTTTCCACTGCGCCTCGCCAGCGGCCCGCGCCGCGACCTGGCCGGCCAACTGTTCTCCTACGGCGCGTGGATCAGCGTTACAAGCCTCGCGCAACCGCTGCTGGAGACCGCTGACCGCATCATGATCGGCCACGCGCTTGGGCCGCAAGCGGTCACCTACTATCAGGTGCCCTTCAATCTCGCCGCGCGCGTGCGAATCTTTCCATCCGTAATCGGTCGGACGCTTTTTCCGCGCCTCTCGTCGCTCGACGCCGCGACCGCCGCGGCGCTCTCCTCCAGCACGATACGCGGCCTCGCCGCCGCACTCACGCCGATGACGGTGTTCGGCATATTCCTCATGCATCCCTTTCTCGCACTGTGGGTGGGCCAGGAATTCGCCTCACACGCCGCGTCGGTGGGTGAGACGATTCTCCTTGGCATCTGGATGAACTCCCTTGCATCGATCGCTGCCTGCCACTTGCAGGCAACGGGCAACCCCGGCATCGTCGCGCGCTTCCAAGCCTACGAAATGTTGCCGTTCTTTGCCTTGTTGTGGTGGATGCTGCATCACTTCGGCGTGCTGGGCGCTGCGCTCGCGTGGAGCGCGCGCTGCCTCCTCGATGGCGTGCTACTGCTCCATGCCGCGCGCCTGAATGCCCGGCCAGCACGCATGCTGGCCCTCCCGGCGCTGATCGTCGCAGTAGCGTATGCCGGCACACTCGTCTTCGCTCCACTCTCGTGGTCAGGCATCGCGGTGTGGCTCGGCACGACAGGCGTTTCGCTCGTGTGGAGCGCGCGCACCGAGCCGCGTGCCTACGCACGTTTGCTCGACCTGGTGGCGTCGATGCGCAACTACACGCGACGGTGGGCGCAAAGCCAATGATCACGCGGCATGGCAACGCGCATTCCCTCCCCGCGCGGTGTCTGAATGACTGCGACGACGCAGGGTGTCCGCTCCGGTCGGCATTGTCGAACACGCAGACTGCGAGCCAGACATGAACAAGCTCCACTCTCTTACCGTGCTGCGCGCAATTGCGGCCACGACGGTCATCTTTTTTCACACCCTTGCGCCGACCGGACACACCTTCGGCGAATTCGGCGTGGACATCTTCTTCGTGCTGAGCGGGTTTGTGATTGCACTCGTGCTGGATAGCCCCGACATGACCGCCGGGCGCTTCCTCGCAGATCGCATTGCCCGAATCGCGCCGCTCTACTGGCTGCTGACATTCAGCGTGTTCGCCAGCACCCTCATCGCTCCGTCTTTGTTCAATTCAACGACGGCCAACTTCGGGAACCTGCTTAAGTCGCTGCTTTTCATTCCCTACCGCAAAGAAAGCGGCCAGATTTTCCCAATGTTGTTCGTCGGCTGGACGCTGAATTACGAGATGATGTTTTACCTGGTTGCGGCAACGTCGCTGATACTGACGCGCCGCTACCGACTGCTATTCGCATCAGCGTTAATCTTCGCGATCGTTTGCGCACTAAAGGCATCAGGCTCGCACGGCGCGATTGCCACGTTCTACTCCTATCAGCGCGTATTTGAGTTCCCGCTCGGCTTCGTGAGTTATTGGCTCTGGAGGCACGGGATCCGGATCATACCGGTCCTTGCCGGCTGCATCGTGGCAGGCGCGTACGCATGGATGGCATTCGTGGACTGGCACCGAATGGCAGATATCCCGTTGCTGTATTACGGCATTCCGGCGTTCCTGATGGTCATTGCCAGCCTGAGTCTCGAATCGAAGATGGGCTCTGGCCTGTTGATCCGTGGCGCGATATTCGTTGGCAATGCCAGCTATGCCGTCTACCTGAGCCATCCATACTGTGTCGAAGCAGCGCGCAAACTGCTGCCGAGGGCTATCAATAATTTTGACGCCACTGCGCCCATCGGGGTGGCGACCATCATTGTCGTGGCGACAGCGGTGGGCGGCATACTCTACTGGTTCGTCGACCGACCGCTGCACAAGAGCGCGCGCCGACTATTGCAGCGGTTAGTGAGGACGCCGCCGTTGCAAGGAACCAGGCATGCGGGACTGAACCAACCGATCATCGCCACCAATGAAGGCCGGGCTCGCAACGTGCCCGTCAAAGAGGACGCGATCTGACTGGCGAATCATCGGCGTAGGTGGGGACTGGCGGCGATCAATTTGCGACGGTGCTGGAACGGCCGCAGGATGTTCCGGATCGCAAGTAACCTGACGAAACCGGTCAGTCCGCACATAAACTTTCATTTATTCGATAAAGCATCAAGCCCAACCGCACGCAGTTGATTTATAATCTTCTGCTTATAAATTATTTTATCGAAAACGCGCTCGAATCGCTGATGAAGTGCAGCATTAATTTCACCCCAGACTCGCCCTATCAGTCGAGGGCGATGAATGTTCGCCGTAACAAAGGCCCTCTCGCGCTCAATAGCGGATGTACTCAAGTCGACAGGATGCTTGACGATATTTGAAAAATAGAAATCGCCGATCGCAGAGTTTTCCTTTATATAGGTGAAGTCATCAATTAAAAAGGCGTGAGCGTCGAGTAGCCTCAATATTTCTTTTGCAGCCGCCGATGACACAAGATATCCAACGGTTCGAAACAAATGTGCCAGGTCATCTGGATTCACCCTGAAAACATATGGCTCTTCGCATAAAAGAGTTCCGCTCACCCGCTCAAAGCTAATTCCGAGACCTTCCTGCCCTCCAAGATGCAAATAGCCATCAAAATTGCCAATTTTCTCCAGGATGCGCTTTATGTCCGCACAGGCACTCGCATCGACAATAACATCATCTTCAAAAATCAAGGCATGAGAGTCGCTGGTACGCACAAACGCCTCGTAGGCCTTTTTGTGGCTTAGCATGCATCCCAATTCAGATGGAGTTATAAGCCTCTTCTGCGACGATAAATACCATTGGACGGCAGAGAAATAGCTTTTTGCATTCAGATCCGGCCCATATACGGCGTCAATGAAAGAAACTTCAAATCCGGCGCCTCCAAGAATGGACGAGGTATTCAAATTTGCTTCAGACTTGCTGTCCTGCAACGAAATTATAAAGGCTTGCATCGATCGCTCCATGGGTGATGGATTGACACGAACGTCTCTAACAGGCTGCTGAAAAATCTTTTGCAGCCGTCAGCCACGCGGAAGGGGTAAACATCGGACAAGAGAAACGATGCGCCAAGCGGACGACTAAAGAGATGCGGCTCGGGATTACCCGACGTTTAGCAAGTACCTGGATCGGCTGCTTATTCACAAATGTCACCGTGGGTTCGTTCAACGAAACCGGGCACGCGTGCGATTACCTGTCAGGCGAGCATTTCAGCGTGG
>JBEKNG010000659.1:0-3807 GCA_049523075.1 Paraburkholderia sp. | reverse complement strand
CCGCGAAGACGACAGCTTCCGCCGCGCTCAGGAAGACGCGCCGGACAGCGAATTCTTCAAGTCGCTCGGCGACGCGCTCAAGCAGCGTTTCACCGGCTGGCACGCGTTCATCCTGACCTCGGATCGCAAGCTGCCCGGTCAATTGCGGCTGCGCGAATCGACCAAGACGCCCTTGTTCAACGGCGCGCTCGAATGCCGGCTGTTCCGCTTCGATCTGATCGCCGGCAGCGTCAGGCAACGTCCGGCGAACGATACGCCGACGGCTTGATATAAGCGGGTCGCGCGTTAGTAGGTTGAGAGGCTGTGGATGTCATGTCCGCAGCCTCTTTTCATTGGGTAGGCCAAGCGGGCGCGATTCCTCGCCGCGCCGGGTACGCGTTTCACGCCACCTGGTGGCGATCCTCCGTCTTCAGTTCCGGCAACGCCAGTCGAAGGCTACTGACAGAACGATGTCAGTAGCCTCGCCGCAGACTTCTGATCACGCCATCCGGCGCATTGCAGGGACCACTCCGGACCGCCCCGTGCCATCCCAGGCGACTCGGACCCACCTACCGCCCCAAGGAGAGTGCCATGTCGGCAGCCTCAACCCACATCATTTCCTGGTTCGAAATTCCGTCCACCGACTTCGAACGCGCCGTACGTTTCTACGAGACCGTCCTCGCCACCCCGCTGCGGCGTGAAAATTTCGGCGATCAGCCGATCGGGATTTTTCAGTACACCGAGCCGGCCACCGGCGGCTGCATCATCCACAGCCCCACGGCCAAGCCTTCCGTCGACGGCGTAGTGGTCTATCTGAACGCGCAGCCGAACGTCGATGCCGTGCTGGCACGCGTCGAGAAGGCCGGCGGCAAAGTGCAGGGGCCCGTCATCGAGCTGCCGCAGGATATCGGCTATATCGGCTTCTTCACCGACACCGAAGGCAACCGCGTCGGACTGCATTCGCCGAAGAATGGCTGACGGAATGGCCGGCGCGCGATCGGGTGCCCGCAGTATCCATTCAGCGCCCATGAGCATCATGCAGCGCTATGATCGCGGGACCGCCTCGCTCCCTTCAACCAGACGCCCACGATGACGCGCCGTGCCGACCGCCTGTTCCAGATCGCCGAGCTGCTGCGCGGCCGGCGTCTGACGACCGCGCAACAACTTGCCGACTGGCTGCATATCTCGCCACGCACCGTCTATCGGGACGTGCGCGATCTGCAATTGTCAGGCGTGCCGATCGAAGGGGAAGCGGGTATCGGCTACCGCTTGAACCGCTCGGCGAGCCTGCCGCCGCTCACCTTCACCGTCGACGAACTCGCGGCGCTCGCGGCCGGCGCACGCATGCTCGAAACCTGGGGCGGCGCGAGCTTCGCAAAAGGCGCCCGCGGCGCGCTGGCGAAGATCGCCTCGACCATGCCTGCCGACAAGCGCGCGACCCTCGACCGGCTGCCAATCTTCGCGCCGTCGTTTCACATCAAGGGTGAGTTTGCGGAGAAGGTCGATGCGCTGCATCTCGCCATCGACGGCAAACGGGTCGTGAGCTTTGCGTATCGCGACCGGAAAGGCGCGCAATCGGAGCGGCGCGTCTGGCCGCTCGGGCTCGTGTATTGGGGTGCGCGCTGGACCATCGGCGCGTGGTGTGAATTGCGCTCAGACTTCCGCAATTTCGACGTCGAAGAAATTCGCGAGTTGCAAGTGCTCGAGCCGTTCCCCGATAGGGAGGGCAGACGGCTCGCGGATTTTTTACGGCATGTCGAGGTGAAACAGCGTTGAGGTCAGGGCCACTTCAGGGCCGCACCCTGCGGCCCTGAAGTCCCCGTCAATCGACCGACTTCACCATATCCTCGATCACCTTCTTCGCATCGCCGAAGACCATCATGGTCTTGTCCATGTAGAAGAGATCGTTGTCGAGCCCGGCATAACCGGCCGCCATCGAACGCTTGTTGACGATCACCGTGCGCGCCTTGTACGCCTCGATGATCGGCATGCCGGCGATCGGCGAGTTCGGATCGGTCTTCGCCGCCGGATTCACCACGTCGTTCGCGCCGAGCACCAGCACCACGTCCACCTGACCGAACTCGCTGTTGATGTCCTCCATCTCGTAGACCATGTCATAGGACACCTCGGCTTCGGCCAGCAGCACGTTCATATGCCCCGGCATGCGTCCTGCCACCGGATGGATCGCGTAGCGCACGTCGATGCCCTTTTCGGTCAGCTTGTCGGTAAGCTCCTTCAACGCATGCTGCGCCCGCGCTACGGCCAGGCCATAACCGGGCACGATCACGACCGTCTCGGCATTGCCCAGCATGAACGACGCATCTTCGGCCGAGCCCGACTTGACCGGCCGCTGCTCCTGCGCGCCGCCCGCGGCCGCCGCCCCCGGCTCGGCGCCAAAGCCGCCGAGCAGCACGTTGAAGAATGAGCGGTTCATCGCGTGACACATGATGTACGAGAGGATCGCACCGGACGACCCGACCAGCGAACCGGCGATGATCAGCATCGGATTGTTCAGCGAGAAGCCGATGCCCGCCGCCGCCCAGCCCGAGTACGAATTGAGCATCGACACGACCACCGGCATATCCGCGCCGCCGATCGGGATGATGATCAGCACCCCGAGCGCGAACGCGATCAGCGTCATGATGATGAACGGCAGCCACGCTTGCGTGAGAAAGAAAATCACGCCAAAGCCGATCATGCCGATCGCCAGCATCAGGTTGATCAGATGCTGTCCCGGATACACCACCGGCGCGCCCTGAAACAGGCGGAACTTGTACTTGCCCGAGAGCTTGCCGAACGCGATCACCGAACCGGAGAAGGTGATGGCGCCGACGAACGTGCCGATAAAGAGCTCAATGCGGTTGCCGTACGGCAGGAAACCCGGGATCGGATTGTCCGGATCGACGAGGCCAAACGCCGACGGTTCCGACACCACCGCGTAGGCAATACACACCGCCGCCAGACCGATCAGCGAGTGCATGGCGGCGACCAGTTCGGGCATCTTGGTCATCTCGACGCGCGCGGCGACGAACGCGCCGATCGCCCCGCCGACCACCAGCGCCGCGAACAGCAGGCCGAGGCCAAGCCCAAGATTCGAGCCGAGCCCAGCAGCCTGCTTGAGGATCAGCGCGATGGTGGTGAGGATCGCTATCGCCATCCCGGCCATGCCGAACGTGTTGCCGATGCGCGCCGTCTTCGGATTCGAGAGCCCTTTGAGCGCCTGAATGAAGCAGACCGAAGCAACGAGATAAAGCAGCGTGACAACATTCAGACTCATTGCTTGCCCCCTTCAATGCGCGCCGCTCCGGCAGCAGGAAGCTTCTTCGGCTCTTTCTTCTTGAACATCTCCAGCATTCGCCTTGTGACGAGGAAGCCGCCGAACACGTTGACCGCTGCCAGCGCGACCGCCAGCGTGCCGAAGAACTTGCCCGTATCGCCGACCGTCAGGCCGGCGGCCAGCATCGCGCCAACAATGACGATGGCCGAGATGGCGTTGGTCACGGCCATCAGCGGCGTATGCAGCGCGGGCGTGACGTTCCAGACCACGTGGTAGCCCACGTAGATCGCCAGGATGAAGATAATCAGATTGATGACGGTGTGGTTGATGACTTCCATTGCCGGTCTCCTTACGCCTTGCGCGTGACTTCGCCGTCACGGGCCAGCAGCGTGGCCGCGACGATGTCGTCCGCGAGATCGATGTTGAGGGCGCCTTCCTTGTTGATGATCAGCTTCAGGAAGTCGAGCAGGTTGCGGGCGTAGAGCGAGGAGGCGTCGGCGGCGACCATCGAGGCCAGATTCGTGAAGCCCACGATTTGCACGCCGTTTCTG
>JBEKNG010000658.1:0-3816 GCA_049523075.1 Paraburkholderia sp. | reverse complement strand
AATTCTGGATCGCGCTGACCGACGCCACCATTGACGACGGCGCAATATCCGCGGCGAGTGCCCACGCCGAGCCGACCACGGCGGCAATGAACGCGAGCCCGACGGTGAACAGCGCGAGCGTCACGCCGAGCGCATGAGTGAACGGCAATGCAATCGCACACACCGCGGCGCCTGCCGCGCAGCACGCAATCAACAGCCGCTTGGCGTCGATCGGCGACGCAAACTGGCGATCGACCATCTTCTTCGCCAGATAACCGACCACGATTTCACCCAGTGCGCCGCCGGCCCAAGGAATGCCCGCATACAAACCAAGTCGCGCGAACGAAATATGAAAACGGTCGAGCAGATACAGTGGCAAAAACACGAGGAAAATGTTCCAGAGCCAGATAGTGCAGAAGTAGCCGAGAATCATGCCCCACACGCTGCGCCGGGCGAACAGCGAGCGCCATCTGAGTGAAGAGCTGGTCAGCGAGCGTTCGTGACCGCCGCCGCCCGCTTCGATGTACTCGCGCTCTTCCTTCGACAGGCGCTTGCTGTCGACCGGATTGCGATACAGCAGCAGAAACAGCAAGGCAAACGCGATCCCAAATGCGCCTGTCGCATGAAATAGCGAGCGCCAGCCGAACGCGATCATCAGGGCAACCAGCATGGCAGGTGCGAGCGCCGGTCCCCACTTCGACGACGAATCCCACAGCCCCGTCGCGAAACCACGTTCCTTGGCGGGAAACCATGCCGCGGTGATCTTCGCGGAAGTCGGCCAGCACGGCGCCTCGCCCACTGCGAGCAACGCCCGCATCACCAGCAAGGCGGAGATCGAACCGACCACGCCGGTCAGCCAGGTGGCGACGCTCCACCAGATCATGCCAAGCGCATACGCCCGCTTCGCGCCGAAACGGTCGATCACCCAGCCTGCCGGCAGTTGCATCACCGCATAAGTCCACGCGAACACGCTGCCGAGCAACCCGATCTGCGTGCGGCTCAGGCCGAGTTCGTGAATCATGCCGGGCGCGGCGATCGACAGGCTGGCACGGTCCATGTAGTTGATGATCCCGCCGACCAGTAGCCAGATCACGACATGCCAGCGGTAATTCAAACGGGCCGGCCGCGCCGCGGCAGCCGATACGGGAAGGGTGTGTTTGTCCAACTCGCGTCTCCGTCCAGATGGCCTTTAGCGGCCATTCATCGTTGTCGTGGGTGTCGCGGTGCATCGGATGGGTTGCATGGCGCGACACGATGCTCATCTGCGAGCACTGAACGACAAGTGTACGGACGGGGGCGTTGCGGCTCCAATGTCGAAACCGCATGGGCCGATAGCGTTTGCGTTATCGGAGCGCGCAGGAACAACGGAAAACGGCCGGTCTTGCGACCGGCCGTTGTACTTCCCATCAGATCTTTAAAGCCTATCGCTTGTGATCAGCGAGGTCGAAGCGATCGAGGTTCATCACCTTAACCCAGGCCGCGACGAAGTCACTGACAAATTTCTCCTGCGCATCCGAACTTCCATAGACTTCGGCAAGAGCCCGCAACTGGGAGTGCGAACCGAAGATCAGATCGACACGCGTGCCGGTCCACTTCACTTCACCCGTTACGCGATCACGCCCTTCAAACACGTCCCTGGCCTCCGATACCGGCTTCCATTCCGTGCCCATGTCCAGCAGATTGACGAAAAAGTCGTTGGTCAGCGCTTGCGGACGTTTGGTGAAGACACCGTGCTGCGTCTGTCCATAGTTGGTGTTCAGGACCCGCAGGCCGCCCAGCAGCGCAGTCAACTCCGGCGCGCTCAGCGTCAGCAGTTGCGCCTTATCCACCAGCAGGGCTTCGGCCGTTACGGGAAAGTTGCCCTTGAGGTAATTGCGGAAACCGTCTGCGTTCGGCTCTAGCACGGCGAATGCGTCCACATCGGTTTGCGCCTGCGACGCATCCATGCGCCCCGGTGCGAAAGGAACCTCGACGTCATGACCGGCGTTTTTCGCGGCCTGCTCGACGCCTGCGCTACCGGCCAGCACGATCAGGTCGGCGAGCGAGACCTTCTTGCCACCGGACTGGGCCGTGTTGAACTCGCGCTGGATCCCCTCGAGTGTCTCGAGCACTTGCGCCAGTTGAGCCGGCTGGTTGACCTCCCAATCCTTCTGCGGCGCGAGGCGAATCCGCGCACCGTCTGCGCCGCCACGCTTGTCCGAGCCACGGAAGGTAGAGGCGGATGCCCAGGCCGTCGAAACCAGTTGCGAAACCGACAGCCCCGAAGCCAGGACCTTTGCCTTGAGAGCGGCAATGTCCTGCGCATCGACCAGTGGATGATCGACCGCCGGGATCGGGTCTTGCCAGATCAGTTGTTCTGCCGGCACTTCCGGGCCAAGATAGCGGGCGCGGGGGCCCATGTCGCGGTGCGTCAATTTGAACCACGCCCGGGCAAACGCATCGGCGAACTGGTCGGGATTCTCGTAGAAGCGCCTCGAAATTTTTTCGTAAGCGGGATCGAGCCGTAACGAGAGATCGGTCGTCAGCATGGTGGGCGCTCGGCGCTTCGAGGGGTCGTGTGCATCCGGGATGGTCCCTGCCCCTGCGTCGCCCTTCGGCTTCCATTGATGCGCGCCGGCCGGGCTCCTCGTCAGTTCCCATTCGTAGCTGAACAGGTTTTTAAAGAACTCATTGCCCCACTTCGTCGGCGTGCTGGTCCAGGTGACTTCCAGGCCGCTGGAGATGGCGTCGCCGCCCGCGCCTGTGCCATAGCTGCTCTTCCAGCCGAGGCCCTGCTGCTCGATCGGGGCCGCTTCCGGCTCCGGCCCCACGCTGGTCGCAGGACCGGCACCATGGGTTTTACCGAAGGTGTGACCGCCCGCGATCAGCGCCACCGTCTCTTCGTCGTTCATGGCCATGCGAGCAAAGGTCTCGCGGATATCCACGGCCGCGGCGAGCGGATCCGGGTTGCCGTTCGGGCCTTCCGGATTGACGTAAATCAGGCCCATCTGCACAGCGGCGAGGGGATTTTCGAGGTCGCGCACGCCCGAATAGCGCTTGTCACCCTCCAGCCAGATTTTTTCCGTCCCCCAGTAGACGTCTTCTTCCGGTTCCCAGACGTCCGGGCGGCCACCAGCGAAACCGAAGGTCTTGAAGCCCATCGATTCCAGGGCGACGTTACCGGTGAGAATGATGAGGTCGGCCCATGAGATTTTCCGGCCGTATTTCTGCTTGACCGGCCAGATCAGCCGGCGCGCCTTGTCGAGGCTGACGTTGTCAGGCCAGCTGTTGAGCGGCGCGAAGCGCTGCTGGCCGGAACCGGCGCCGCCACGGCCGTCGCCGGTGCGATACGTGCCCGCGCTGTGCCATGCCATACGAATAAAAAACGGACCGTAATGACCGAAGTCCGCCGGCCACCAGGACTGCGAGTCGGTCATCACCGCCAGCAGATCCTTCTTCACAGCGGCAAGATCAAGACTCTTGAACTCTTCGGCGTAATTGAAGCCCTCGTCCATTGGATCGGACAGCGACGAGTGTTGATGCAGGGTTTTCAGGTTCAGTTGCTGGGGCCACCAATCCCGGTTCGACGTACCGTCGCCGGAAGTGTGGTTGAACGGACATCTCGCTTCAGTCGACATGCGCTTCCTCCGTTGATCATTAGCACCCAGCTACCTGGCTGCGTTTAGAGTTCGTGCAATTGGCTTCAATGGTAGTGTCTGGAAACCTGGGGCGGAAATAGGTTTAGTTGATGGCAAGCCAATAGAAAAGCTAAAGCCAGCGCCGTCCTTGGGTCTGTCGGCCAGAGTTCGCGCTGCAGCGCGTCACTCCGGTCCCATGCAAAGCTCCGGTTTCTCCGGT
>JBEKNG010000657.1:0-3818 GCA_049523075.1 Paraburkholderia sp. | reverse complement strand
GCCGGCGGACATTGGAGCATCGCCAGGCGGTGCGTAGTCGGGGGGAAGCGGGGTCTTCGCGGACAAGGGCTTGGCTCGTCGGGTGGCGCGCATTGCTCTGCGAAGCGGCTGGGGGAGCGCCTCGCGGGATCGATGCAATCGCGCGGATTAAAAGGATGAAGCGGATTCGAAAGACTGCAGGGTGTGCGTAAGCGATTGATTGACCGGACGCTCGGACACCCCGCGGATGTGGCGATTGTTACAGAGCCTGCGAAATTCTGCTGGCGGTCGGGCAGGATCGGCGGGCCGCTCGCGTTGTCGTGAGCGTGCGCTGGCCTGCTAAAACGCAACTAACGGTCAAGCCCCGCCAGCGTCCATAAGCACCATCGGTTGTAGCACGAGCGAAGTTCGGAGGGCGAACCGGCCCGCATCGAGCGGCCGCGAGCATCAACCACCGCCGCCGATCCGTCAACTCCTTTCCAGCCCATGCGTCAACTAAAGGAAGCCAGCAAGATCGACAGCTTGCGGATATGCGTCTTGAACGCTTCCGCCGTCTCCCGCTCATGCCCGGCGCTTAAATGCGGCGCTTCGGCGAGTTCGACCTGTTGCTGAAATTCGTCGGCAATTTTTCGACGCATCTCCGGCGGTAGGGCGCGAATCAGCGAAACCACCAGCAGTTCTTGGGCGTGGAACATTCCGAGCATGGATTGTGCGTTCATCTCGACCTCCGTCGGAGCAGAATGAAGAGAGCGGGCGCGGCATATGCGTGTGCTGGGCACGCGGTCGCGGATGTGCCTTCTTCTTCCTCCATACTAGTGCAGGCAAGCAGGCCGATTGAGGTGTGCCTGCACCGTATCTGTGCTTGACGCACCCTGCGCGGGTGTTTATTCACCGCGCAAGGTTGGCTGCGCGCAGCGCCGTGGGCCGAGCGCCCCGGTGACGGGAAGTCGGAAATGTCCTACTCTGCATATTTACCCGCCTGACCGGCACGCGCCTCCCGTCCGTCAAATGTGCGGTCCGCGCGTGCCGCGTCGCTCTCACCGGAGGCTTCAATGACAGCCGTGGATCTGGAGTTTGACCAGCTCAACAGCACTGTCGATGCGCTACGGCGCTCTATTTCAAATCGCATGATGTACGGTGTCGGTAAGGACGCCGTCACGGCCCGTCCACATGACTGGCTGCACGCCGCGGCGCTCGCGGTACGTGACCGTCTGGTCGCCCGCTGGATGAAAACCACGCGCCTGCAATACGAGCAGGATGTGAAGCGTGTGTATTACCTGTCGATGGAATTTCTGATTGGCCGCACGTTCACCAACGCGTTGCTGGCGCTCGGCATCTATGAGCCGATGCGCGAGGCGCTGGCGGGCCTTGGCGTCGACATGGAAGTCTTGACCGATATGGAGCCGGATGCCGCGCTCGGTAACGGTGGCTTGGGGCGCCTCGCCGCCTGCTTTCTCGATTCAATGGCGACGCTCGGCATTCCCGGCTTCGGCTACGGTATTCGCTACGAATACGGCATGTTCCGCCAGCAGATCGTCAACGGCGAACAGGTCGAAACGCCGGATTACTGGCTGCGCGCCGGCAACCCGTGGGAGTTTCCGCGCTCCGAGATTCAATATCTGGTGCATTTTGGCGGCCGCACGGTGCAGCGCGGCGAGCACGTCGAGTGGATCGACACCGAGCATGTCAACGCGATGGCCTATGACACGGTCATCCCCGGCTATGCGACCAGCGCGACCAATACGCTGCGCTTATGGTCCGCGCGGGCGAGCGAAGAGCTCGACCTGTCCGCGTTCAATCGCGGAGATTACCGCAGCGCCGTGGACGCGAAGACGATGTCCGAGAACGTCTCGCGCCTGCTGTATCCGGACGATTCCACGCCGGCGGGCCGCGAACTACGGCTGCGTCAGGAGTATTTCTTCGTCTCGGCGACCATGCAGGATCTGATCCGCCGTTATCAGCGCACGCATAGCACCTTCGGCCGCTTCGCTGAGAAGGTCGCGGTGCATCTGAACGATACGCATCCGGTGCTGGCTATCCCTGAGCTGATGCGCCTGTTGGTGGACGTGCATCACGTGACGTGGGAGAAGGCGTGGCACCAGATCCAGCAGATGTTCTCGTATACCAACCACACGCTGATGCCCGAGGCGCTCGAGACGTGGGATGTCGAGACGCTCGCGCGCCTGTTGCCGCGCCACCTCGAGATCATCTTCGAGATCAACGCGCAGTTTCTCAAGCACGTGAGCGAACAGACCGGCTACGACGCGGAAATGATCCGACGCATCTCGCTCGTCGATGAATACGGCCAGCGGCGCGTGCGGATGGCCTATCTCGCAATCGTCGCGAGTCAGAAGGTCAACGGTGTGTCGAAGCTGCATTCGCAACTGATGACGCGCGATATCTTCGCGGACTTCGCGCGCATCTACCCCGAACGCTTCACCAATGTGACCAATGGCATCACGCCGCGCCGCTGGCTGGCGCAGGCGAGTCCGTCGTTGTCGTCGCTGATTGACCAGCAGATCGGCACACATTGGCGCCGCGATCTGTTCGAGCTCGAGAAGCTGCGCGATCTGCGCAATGACAGCGGATTTGTGGACGCGTTTCGCGAAGCAAAGCGGCAGAACAAGCTACGCCTCGCGCAGCATCTCGCCCACCATACGAAGGTCTCTTTCGATCCGAATGCGTTGTTCGATCTGCAGGTGAAGCGGATCCATGAATACAAGCGACAGCTCCTGAACGTGCTGCACGTGATCGTGCGTTACAACCAGATTCGGGCGAATCCGGAACGCGACTGGGTACCGCGCGTCGTGATGTTTGCGGGCAAGGCGGCCTCGGCTTACCGGATGGCGAAGACCATCATCAAGCTGATTGGTGACGTGAGCGAAAAGGTCAATCATGATCCGCTGATCGGCGATCGCCTGAAGGTGGTGTTCGTGCCGAACTACGGCGTGAGCGTCGCCGAGCTGATCATTCCGGCCGCCGACCTGTCCGAACAGATCTCGATGGCGGGCACCGAAGCGTCCGGTACCGGCAACATGAAGCTGGCGCTCAATGGCGCGCTGACGATTGGTACGATGGACGGCGCGAACATCGAGATTTGCGATGCGGTCGGGCGGGAGAATATTTTCATCTTCGGCCATACCGCCGACGAGGTGGACGGCTTGCGTGCAGCCGGTTACCGTCCGCGTCAGCTCTACGAAGAAAACCCCGAACTGCGCATGGCGCTCGACCAGATCCGCACGGGCTTCTTCTCACCCGACGATCCGCTGCGTTTCGCGGACATCTTCCATACGCTGGTCGACTGGGGTGATCACTACATGGTGCTGGCGGATTTTGCGGCTTTTGCGAAGGCGCAGAACGAGGTGGATGAGCGTTTCCGCGATCAGCGCGCGTGGGCCGAAAGCGCGATCGAGAACGTGGCCGGCATGGGGCAGTTCTCGTCCGATCGCACGATTGGCGAATACGCACGCAATATCTGGCACGTGAAACCGCTCGATCTGTCGTGAGGATGGTTAAACGGTAAACGCCGCCGGGCCGCATGGACGAACATGCGGCCCGGCGGCGTTTCACCTATGCGGTCTCGAGCGCGTCGTTACGGCGCCAGCGTTTCAGAGCTTTTGGCGGCGTGCAGCCCAAGCTGGCCGCGCGGGAAGTCGAGCAGCACGTCGAGGTTCTGCATCGCCGTCAGGCCGATCACGATGCGGTTCGCGCCCGGTTTCGCCTTGGCAATCGTCACCTGAGCGCTTTCGTAGCGGTGTCCCCATGAGCCGACGCCGAGTGCTACATCGTAGTTGCCTTGCGCGAGCACGTCGTTTTCGTCGCCGTCGCCGGTCCAGTTG
>JBEKNG010000656.1:0-3820 GCA_049523075.1 Paraburkholderia sp. | reverse complement strand
ATAGAGCAGCACATGCTGGTCGTCGATCCGGCTTACCGTATGTGACGCAACGAGGCGCTGATACAGGGTTTGTGGCATTCGATCCTCATGCATTCAAAACAACGGTCCCGACAGTCAGGAACAGGGGCACCTGAAGTGTAATCTGCAACTTGATCTATATAATGCAGATGTATTTAACCTATTCTTAAGTTAGATTTATCAATGAGCGCGGTCTCGGATCTCGAGTTTTTTGTCGGCCTCGTACGGCATGGCAGCCTTTCGGCACTCGCGCGGGAGATGGGCGTGACGCCGCCCGCGGTCAGTGCGCGGCTTGCGCAGATGGAACGGCGCCTCGGCGTGAGGCTGCTGAACCGGACCACGCGCCGGCTCAGCATGACCCACGAAGGCGAGCAGTACCTCGCGACCGGTTCGGGCCTGTTGTCGCAATTGCAGGAACTCGATCGCACGATCTCCAGCAGCCGCGCGACGCCGAAGGGACTGTTGCGCGTGAATGCGACCTTCGGTTTCGGACGGCGCTACGTGGCACACGCGATCGCAGCGTTTCATCGGCGTTATCCGGACGTGAACGTTCAGCTGGAACTGACCGACCGGCCGTTGAACCTGCTTGAGACTTCGTTCGACGTGTG
Source organism: Paraburkholderia sp. (assembly GCA_049523075.1). Lineage (GTDB taxonomy): Bacteria > Pseudomonadota > Gammaproteobacteria > Burkholderiales > Burkholderiaceae > Paraburkholderia. The sequence continues at coordinate 3,194 of JBEKNG010000656.1, read as the reverse complement.
CATCCGCTTTGGCGCGATTCCCGACTCGAACCTGATCGCGCGCCGCGTCGCGCACAACCAGCGGCTCGTGTGCGCGTCGCCCATCTACCTTCGGCAGTACGGCGAGCCGGCGACACCGCGGGAACTGCAACAGCACCGCTGCATCGTGCTGCGCGAAAACGAGACCGCCTATGGCACCTGGCATTTCAGCAAGGGAAGCCGGCATGAGACCGTCAAGGTGCACAGCGAGCTGAGCAGTAACGACGGCGAGGTGACGCTTGTCTGGGGCCTCGACGGTCAGGGCGTCCTGACGCGCTCCGAATGGGATGCCAACCCGTATCTGGAATCGGGACGTCTGAAGCGGCTGCTGCCGGACTGGACGTTGCCGTCGGCTGACATCTGCGCAGTTTATCCGCAGCGCTTGCACCTGTCTGCGAAGGTGACGGCGTTCATCGATTTCCTCGAGCAGTTCCTTGAGGATGGGCGAGCGTGGACGGCAGCGGGGGAATGAGGTCACAGCACGACCCGGTGAAGGCGCCAGGTGCACGCGCACCCGATATCGGTCCGCGGTCCTCTGGCGCCGGTTTCGGCAACTGAGCGGTCTAATACCGGCCGCCCCCGGCATGGCCGCCTGCGCCCCCTGCGCTCATATGTCCCATCGCGCCGAAGCCCGCACGCCCACCGCCGAACTCTGCGCGACCGAAGCCTTCACGGCCCATACCGCCGAATTGCCGCGCCTGCATCGCAGACAAATGCGTGCCTGTCGCGCCGTACATGCCGCGCATGTCGTAGGCCCCGTGAGAAGCAGCGAAATCTGCGTGGGTATCAAAGAAGTGATCGGTGTCGATGCGACTGCGGTCGTGCCACTGATACCGGCCGCCATTGAACCATACCGCCCGATGATGCCAGTCGGGTCTCCAGTTACCCCAGCCCCATCCGTAACCGCCGAAATAACCCAGGTCGAAGCCAACGCCGAACACAATCCCCGGCCCATCAAGGTAGAGCTCCGGATCGGGATACCAGCCGGGCCACAGCGCCACCGGCGCGCCGTACACGAGCGACGGATCGTATTCGGGCACGTACACCATACCGGGATCGGCTGGCAGGATGCTGATCAATCCACCATCGTTCGTAACCGTTTGCTGCTGGTTGGCTTGCAGGTTACCCGCCGTGCTGGCTCGCTGCCGCATCGCCTGGATGGCCGCCATCACCTGCTGTGGCTGGCTCCGGTAGGCATCGCCAAGCGATGAGGTCCAGACCACGTTCTGATCCATGTCCCCGAGCACTGCGGGAAATCCGGTGAGCGCCTTGACGCTGGCATCCCAGACCTGCTGATCGACCTGAGCGGCCAGTTCGTCGCCCTGCAGTTGGGAATGCGATTGCAGCCAGCGGTCTGCCGCGACGACTTCCGCAATATGAGTGGCTGCTGCGAGTATCTGTGCGACCAGGGCATCCGGATACAGCGCGATGGGAGCAACAAGTTGCTGCAGTTCGGCCGGCGTGCGGTGGATGATGGCGGACGGCGGGGCCATTGCCTGATTATCCTGGTCGGCGAACGCATGGCCCGCCATCCCAAACGCGATACATGACGACACAACCAACGAGAAGACGCGTTTCATCAACTTCATGGAATCTGTTCCGAGCTTGCAATCCGATACACCTACTATAGGCAAGCGCGGTGTCTGGGAACTGACCCGTTGATGACGTTTTCTTCATGTTTCGCAGCGACCTGGTTCGACGCGGTAGCGACGCCTCATCCGCCGACGGCGCCCTGCGTGTTGACATGCACTGCATAGATCGATTGCGACGACGCCATGAAGAGCCGGTTGCGGGCGCGGCCGCCAAAACACAGATTGGCGCAACGCTCAGGCAGCGCAATCCGGCCGATCATCTTGCCTTCCGGCGAAATGATCATGACGCCGTCCAGCTCGTCGTTGCCCATGCCCCAGCCGCACCAGAGATTGCCGTCGATGTCGGCGCGCATCCCGTCGATCGTGCCCACGCCTGCATTGATGAAAACCCGTCCCGTGCCGATGCTGCGGCCATCCGGCCGCATCTCATAGACGTGGATCAAGCGTTCGGGCACGGCACGTGATTCGATGATGTATAGCAGGCGCTCATCCGGCGAAAAGCACAGGCCGTTAGGGCCCTTCAGATCGCGCGTCACGACCGAAGTCTCGCCGGTCACGCCGTCGATCCGGTAGACGGAGTGGGGCAGTTCCTGCTCGGCCTTGTTTCCTTCGTAGTGACCGGCAATGCCCATCGGCGGGTCCGTGAACCAGATCGAACCGTCTGACTTGACGACGACGTCGTTCGGCGAGTTCAGACGTTTGCCATCGAACGAATCCATCAGCACGGTGATGCTGCCGTCGTACTCGGTACGCGTGACACGCCGACCGTGTTCGCAGGTGACAAGGCGCCCCTGGCGATCGCGGGTGTTGCCATTCGCAAAGTTGGACGGTTTGCGGAATACGCTGACGACTCCAGTCTCTTCCTCCCACTTCAGCATCTGGTTGTTCGGGATGTCGCTCCATAGCAGGTAGCGGCCATCCCCGAACCACACGGGTCCTTCGGTCCAGCGATAGCCGGTTGCAAGGCGCTCGACAGCCGAGAAGGCGACCCGGTATTTATCGAACGCTGGATCCAGTGAAATGACGCGCGGGTCGGGATAGCGTTCAGCCTGCTGCCACATGAGGTATGTCTCCGATCGGTGGGTGGACGTTGAGTGAAGTCATAGTATAGCCAAACGAGTAAGCGCTTTCACTTGAAATTGGCTAGGATTCCCCCTAAAGTGGCTGAGATGCTGGGGCCATTCATTGGGCGTACATGTGATCGCGGTCTAAAAAGAAAGCGGTTACGCAAGCAGCGCAGCGGTATCGGATTTTTTGACTTTGACACACGCGCCCGCAAGAGGCGCGGCCTTTTCATCGCAGCAACATGAAACATGGTTGGAGACAGATGAATTCTGGAAAATATCGGTACGTCGTGGCCGCCCTTTTATTCGCTGCCGGCGCGATCAATTACATGGACCGGGCGGCGCTGGGCATCGTTGCGCCGATCGTCAGCAAGACGCTTGAATTGTCGCCCTCGCAGCTCGGTATCATTTTCAGCGGCTTCTTCTTCAGCTATTCGATCTTCGCGTTTCTCGGCGGCTATGTGGCTGACAAGTGGGGGACGATGCGGGTCTTCACGTGGGCCATGGGGTTCTGGTCGTT
>JBEKNG010000655.1:0-3830 GCA_049523075.1 Paraburkholderia sp. | reverse complement strand
CGTGATCTATTACGTCGGCCCGGTCGACCCGGTGCGCGACGAAGCCGTCGGCCCGGCCGGTCCCACTACCGCCACGCGGATGGACAAGTTCACTGAGACGATGCTGTCGCAAACAGGTCTTATTTCGATGATCGGTAAAGCCGAGCGCGGCCCGGTCGCCATCGAAGCCATCAAGAAGCACAAGGCGGCTTATCTAATGGCGGTGGGCGGTGCTGCGTACCTCGTGTCGAAAGCAATCCGCAGCGCCAAGGTGCTGGCATTCGAAGACCTCGGTATGGAAGCCATTTACGAGTTCGACGTGCAGGACATGCCGGTGACGGTAGCAGTCGATTCGAACGGTACGTCGGTCCATCAGACCGGCCCGAAGGAATGGCAGGCGAAGATCGGTAAGATTCCGGTCGCAACGGTCTAAAACCTGCCTAAAACCAGGTCTTACGCCCGCTGCGTGCTGACACAAAGCCGGGACTCGGGGTCCCGGCTTTTTAATTGATCCGGCAACGAGCAGTAGTTCTTAGCCGCCCGCACGTGTCAAAAAATGCCGCGATCCTTGGCTTTTTCGGATCGGGCGTTTATTGTTGTTGAAAATCGTATTTCAGAGTCCCACAAGGAAAAAATCATGCAAGGCGACAAGAAGGTTATCGAATATCTGAACTCGCAGTTGAAGAACGAACTGACTGCGATCAACCAGTACTTCCTGCACGCCCGGATGTACAAACATTGGGGCCTCGAAAAACTCGGCAAGCATGAGTACGACGAATCAATCGGCGAAATGAAGCACGCCGACTGGTTGATCGAACGCATTTTCATGCTCGACGGTCTGCCGAATCTGCAAGACCTGCACAAGCTGTTGATCGGCGAGGAAACCAAAGAGATCCTCGAATGCGATCTGAAGCTCGAGCAGATTTCGCAGAGCACCTGCAAGGAAGCCATTGTGTATTGCGAATCAGTACGCGATTTCATCTCGCGCGAAATCTTCGTGAAGATTCTCGACGACACCGAAGAACATATCGACTGGCTGGAAACGCAACTCGATTTGATCGACAAGGTCGGTATCCAGAACTACCAGCAAAGCGGCATGGGTTCGATCGAGTCCTAAGCCGTGCAGCCCGCGCGTCACTTCACACGCTGCGCGGGCTCTATCGTTTTGTTTTGTGCTTGCTTGTGCGCCTGCCTGTGCCCTTGCCCACTTCCGTGACTGCATCCATGCCTACCGCTTCGTCAGACGCAGGTCTTACCGCACCCGTCTCGCACGCTGCCATCGAGCTTCAGACGGGACATGCGCCAGTGGGCGTGTTCGATTCGGGCCTGGGCGGCTTGTCGGTGCTGCGCGCTTTGCGCGCGCAAGTGCCCGACGAATCGATCATCTATGTAGCCGACTCGCTGTACGCGCCGTATGGTGAGCGCGACGACGACTTCATCGCCGACCGCACACTCGCAATCGGCCAATGGCTCGTCAAGCAGGGCGCCAAGGTACTGGTGGTGGCCTGCAACACGGCAACGGCCCAATCCATCGCGCTGGTGCGCGAGCGCCTGACGATTCCGCTCATCGGCGTCGAGCCTGGTATCAAACCCGCTGCCTTGCAATCGAAGACGCGTGTGGCCGGCGTGCTCGCCACCCAGGTGACGCTGCGCAGCACCCGCTTTGAGACTCTGCTGGAACGCTACGCCGCCGACTGCCGCTTTCTCTGCCAGCCGGGGCACGGCCTGGTGCAGGCGATCGAACGCTGCGACGTCGGCTCGGCTGAACTGCGCGCGCTGCTCAACAGCTATCTGCAGCCCATGCTCGATGACGGCGCCGACACACTGGTGCTCGGCTGCACGCACTACCCATTTCTCGACGCGGCGATCCGCGATATCGTCGGCGAGCGCATGACGCTGATCGACACCAGCGTCGCCATCGCCCGCCAGGTGGAGCGCGTGCTCAACCAGCACGGCTTGCGCAGTGAGCCCGGCCGCCCAGCCGATCTGCCCCGACTTTGCTCGACCAGCGACGGCGCGCACCTGCAGCAGCTGGCCGCCACCCTGTTGCATATCGAAGCGCCCGTGGAGCGCGTCGTGATCCCGTCGCCGCGCACCGTGGCGCCGGATTCACAGGCTGCTTAGCGCGCCACGCCGCCGGGGCCAACACTCCCGTCCAAGGCCCCGCCTACAGAAAACGCGCGCGATCCGGCCCCATCCCCAATGCGGGGTATCCCTCCTAACAGTCTGGTTTTGTTACAAAAATTCCCGCAGGACGCTTGCCAAACGCACCAAACAAAATGATAATAATTCGCATTAACGTTATCTATTGCGCCCTACCATGATTGTCTGCGTGTGCAAATCTGTATCCGACCGGAAGATCCGTGCCTCGATCGCGGAAGGGATCGATTCCTTCGACGAACTCCAGTTCGAGTTGGGCGTCGCCATGTGTTGCGGCAAGTGCGAAGAGTCGGTGCGCGACGTGATGGCGCAAAGCGGCGTCTGCGCGAGCCGTTGCGGAGTCGAGCATCACGCGCATCCGGTGCCGCTCACGTTTTATGAGCGCAAGGCCGCCTGATCCTGCCGGCACGGCGCTCGCCGTGCCCTGAGTCCGCCGAGGCCTCACGCTTTAGTCCACTGCCGTCAGCAAGCCAGTACACGTTACCAGCCAGCTACCGCTCACCCCGTAACAGGAGTTCGAGATGGAATTGCTGATTGGTTTCGTGACCACACTGTGTATTTCGTTGCTGATATTCCGAAAATGACGTTGCTTCGTCGTAGACCCGGTATCGACGGCGCACGGTCGCGCTAACATGCGCGCCTCGCATTCCGTCCCGGCCGGCCTCGCGCCGGCGCCTTCCAGCCGCAGGAACTCCAATACCGTCAAGGCAACCGCCGCGGTCGTCGCGATCCACATCGCACTACTCGCGGTGATCTTGACCGTGCGCAACGAACCGGCGGTCCGCCCGCTCGAATCGCGCACGATGACCGCCGAGCTGTTGAGCCCCGCGCCCGTCGCAGCACCGGTCGCCCTGCAATCGATCGCCCCGCCGCCACCTAAGCCCACGCCACCCGTCCCGCACGCCAGGCCCAAGGTCCAGCCGCGCCCGACGCCAAAGCCCACTCCGATGCCGTTGCCAGTGGCCGCTACCCCGGCGCCCACGGCGCCCGCCCCCGCGGAATCCGCGCCGCCGGCGCCAGCCGCCCCTGTTGCGCCGGCAGCCGCCGCCGCGCCCGCAATCGGCCGTCCGACCATGGAAATCAGCGCGCCGAAGAACGTCTCGCAGCTCGACTGCGATATCGCGAAGCCCGACTACCCAGCACTCTCACGGCGTCGTGGTGAGACCGGTACGGCCTATGTCAGATTCGTCGTGGGTCTGACTGGAAATCTCGAAAACATCGAGCTGAAAAAGAGCAGCGGCTATGACCGCCTCGACGACGCCGCGCTGGCCGCCGTCAGAACGAGCTCATGCAAGCCCTATCTCGAGAACGGCGTACCGATCCGGGCGGCCTACACGCAGCCCTACCAGTTCGGCCTGAGCGACTAAGCGACTGAGCACTGGATCATCGGGCCGCCCGCGCAACTAGGCGGCTCAAGCAGACTTTAAAAAGGGAATAGCAATGCAGAACTACGGTTTGGCCCACGTCTGGGCGCAAGGGGACTTCGTGACGCGCGGCATCGCGCTCGCGCTGCTGATCATGTCGGTGCTGTCGTGGAGCGTGATCGTCATCAAGGGCTGGAACGTGATGCGTCTCAAGCGTCTGACGAAAAACGCCGAGCAGTCGTTCTGGCATTCGGACGACCTCTCCGATGGCGTGCAAAAACTCGGCGCCGACGCTTCGTCGCCGCAGGACAATCCGTTTCTCGCGCT
>JBEKNG010000654.1:0-3830 GCA_049523075.1 Paraburkholderia sp. | reverse complement strand
GGCTATCGGCAATGGCACGCGTGCCGGCATCCCCAAAGACGGCCGATACGACGCACAGGTAAACCGGCAGTATGCCAAAGCTTGCTGGATCGCGTTAGCACATCGGCCGCCGGCGTCAGTGCATTTTGAACCATGCGGCTACGACAGGCGACCCGGTTTCGGGGGCTGCCCAGCAGGAAATGCGCACCCTCTGGGGCCGGCACACGCCTCGCCGCAAGTAACGCACAAGCCCACAACGCAAAACGGCCCCTCGATGAAGGGCCGTTCTATCTACTCTTAATGTGATCTGTGTCTCACTGTCAGCGTCCGCTCAAAGCAAACGCCGCACCCCGAAACCCGACCACATCATGCGGTTAGCGCGACATCATGTTCATGCTGACGTTATGCATGATCCACAACGAGCCGCCGATCAGAATGACGGCGGTCAGCACCGTAAAGCCGAACGCCATGATGTTCCACCGTTGCGCCGACGAGGTGTTCATATGCAGGAAGAACACCAGGTGCACGATGATCTGCACGAACGCCAGTCCGGCAATTGCCAGCAGCGCGCTATGGCCGGTCAACGAACCGGTCATGATGATGCCGAATGCCGCAGCAGTCAGCAGGACGGACAGGATGAAGCCGGCCGTGTAGCTGCCAAAACTGCCGTGGCTCTCACCCGAGTGAGCGGTATGGCCGTGGTCCATTTAGATCACACTCGTAAGATAGACAAAGGTAAAGACACCGATCCAGACGATGTCCAGAAAGTGCCAGAAGAGGCTCAGGCATGCCAGGCGCGTCACCTCGCGCTCGCTCAGCTTCGGGCTGCGGATCACCTGAATGCTCAGCACGAGCATCCACAGCAGGCCGAACGTCACGTGCAAACCGTGCGTGCCGACCAGCGTGAAGAACGACGACCAGAACGCGCTGCGGTCCGGACCTGCGCCCACCGAGATCAGATGCGCGAATTCACGCAGTTCGAGCACGAGGAACGACACGCCGAGCAGGAACGTCACGGCGAGCCAGCCGAGCACCATGCCCTTCTTGCCCTTGTGCGCACCGATCATGGCGAAGCCGTAGGTGATCGAGCTCAGCAGCAGTGCGGCCGTTTCCAGCGCGACGCCCGGAATCTCAAACAGGTCCTTGGCGGTCGGGCCACCAGCGAACTGATGGCTCATCACTGCGAAAACCGCAAACAGCGAAGCAAAGATGATGCAGTCGGTCATCAGGTACAGCCAGAAACCGAACACCGATTGCGAAGGCAAGTGGTCCGCTTCGTGGACGTCATGCCCTAAAGTAGTCGTCTGTGACATTAATCCACCTCTGCCAATTCAAGCGCTTCGCCAGCGCTACGTCGTTCTTCGATCTGTCGGACCGTATCGGCGGGAATGTAATAGCCGTGGTCGTTGCTGAAGCTATGGACGATGACCGTACCAATCGCCCCGACGATGCCGATGATCGCGAGCCACCAGATGTGCCAGATTGCGGCGAAGCCCAGCACCATGCTGAACACGGCGATGATAAGGCCAGCGCTCGTGTTCGACGGCATGTGAATGTCGCGGTACACCGGCTTGGTCGTCTCGACCTTCGCGCGCTGCTTCATGTCGGTGAACGCGTCCAGCGCATGCACCGTCGGCACGATTGCGAAGTTGTAGACCGGCGGCGGCGACGTGGTCGACCATTCCAGCGTGCGGCCATCCCAAGGATCGCCCGAGAAAACGCGGTTTTCCGGCAGGTTGCGGTCGCGAATGCTCACGTAGATCTGCGCCAGTTGGCACGCAATACCGATCGCGACCAGGATAGCGCCCACTTCAGCCGCCAGCAGCCACGGGTACCATTGCGGGTTGTCGTAGTGATTCAGACGGCGCGTCATGCCCATGAAACCGAGCACGTAAAGCGGCGTGAACGCGACCCAGAAGCCGACCTGCCAGAACCAGAATGCGGCCTTGCCGAGCTTTTCGTTCAGCTTGAAACCAAACGCCTTCGGGAACCAGTAGTTGAAACCGGCCAGATAACCGAACAACACGCCACCAATGATCACGTTGTGGAAGTGAGCAATCAGGAACAGGCTGTTGTGCAGCACGAAGTCCGCGCCCGGAATCGCCATCATCACACCGGTCATGCCGCCGATCGTGAAGGTGACCATGAAGCCGAGCGTCCACAGCACCGGCGGCGAGAACTCGAGGCGGCCCTTGTAGATCGTGAACAGCCAGTTGAAGACCTTCACGCCGGTCGGAATCGCAATGATCATGGTCGCGATGCCGAAGAAGGCATTCACGTCTGCGCCCGAACCCATCGTAAAGAAGTGGTGCAGCCACACGAGGAACGACAGCACCGTAATCGAGAGCGTTGCATAGACCATGGTCTTGTAGCCGAACAGCGGCTTCTTCGCATACGTCGCGATGACTTCCGAGAAGATACCGAACGCCGGCAGGATGAGGATGTACACCTCCGGATGGCCCCACGCCCAGATCAGGTTCAGGTACAGCATGGCGTTGCCGCCACCGTCATTCGTGAAGAAGTGCATGCCGAGGTAACGGTCGAGGCCGAGCAGAGCCAGCGTGACCGTCAGAATCGGGAATGCCGCCATGATCAGCACGTTTGTGCACAGCGCCGTCCACGTGAACACCGGCATCCTCATGAACGTCATGCCAGGCGCGCGCATCTTGACGATCGTGACGAAGAAGTTGATACCAGTTAGCAACGTGCCGATACCCGAGAGCTGCAAGCTCCAGATGTAATAGTCGACCCCGACGCCCGGGCTGAACTTCAGCTCCGACAGCGGCGGATAAGCCAGCCAACCGGTCTGTGCGAATTCACCGATCACGAGAGAGATGTTGATCAGGATCACGCTGACTGCGGTCATCCAGAACGACAGCGAGTTCAGGAATGGGAACGCCACGTCGCGTGCACCGATCTGCAGCGGCACGACCAGGTTCATCAGCCCCACCATGAACACCATCGCCATGAAGAAAATCATGATGACGCCGTGCGCGGAGAAGATCTGATCGTAGTGATGCGGCGGCAGATAGCCGGGGGCGTGATACGCCAGCGCCAGTTGCGTGCGCATCATGATTGCGTCCGAGAAGCCGCGCAGCAGCATGATGATCGCAACGATGATGTACATGACGCCGAGCCTCTTGTGGTCGACTGTCGTCAGCCACTCACTCCACAGATAGCGCCACTTTCCCATCCACGTTACTGTGCCCAGAACTACCAGCACTGCCAGCGCCATGAAAGCGCCCGCCCCTACAATGATCGGCTCGTGGTACGGAATCGAGTCGAGGGTTAATTTACCGAACATGCGTTACCCCTTGGCCTTACAGTTGCTGGCGTCTTTCAGATCCATGACGTTGCCGTTGTTATAGCGGGCGATGATGTTGTGAAAGAGCTTCGGATCGACCGACGAAAAGTAGGCGACCGGCGCTTTCTCGCCAGGCTGCGACACGACGTTGTAGCGGTTCATGTCAAGGCTGTCCGACGAGGCGCGTACTTTCGCGACCCATGCGTTGAAATCTACTGGCGACGCGGCAATCGCACGGAAGTTCATGTCCGAGAAGCCCTTGCCGCTGAAGTTCGCCGATTCGCCTGCGTAGTCACCGGCTTCGTCAGCAATCAGATGCAGCTTCGTCTGCATGCCTGCCATCGCGTAGATCTGCCCGCCGAGCTGCGGGATGAAGAACGAGTTCATCACCGAGTCCGACGTGATGTTGAAGTTCACCGGCGTGCCCACGGGAAGCTCGAGCTGGTTGACCGAAGCGATGCCGAGGTCGGGGTAAATGAACAACCACTTCCAGTCGAGTGCGACCACTTCAACGTTGATCGGCTTCACGCTCGATTCGAGCGGACGG
>JBEKNG010000653.1:0-3831 GCA_049523075.1 Paraburkholderia sp. | reverse complement strand
CTGCAGCCTCGAAAAAGAGCAGCGCGATATTGGGCTGATCCAGTTACGCGCGGGGCGCTCACTGATCGATTTGCTGAAGGTGGGCGCGAAAATCGACCGGCCGGACAGCGGCACACCCGGTGAAGGTCGCAATATGGATCATCTGTGTCTGCGCGTCGAAGGCTTCGACGGCGAGGCGCTCAAGGCGTATCTGCAGGAGCGCGGCGTGCGCATCGGAGAACTGGGTGTGCGTTACGGCGCCGATGGCTTCGGGCCGTCGCTGTATCTGTTCGACCCCGAGGGCAATATGGTCGAGCTGAAGGGGCCACCGGAGGGAGCCGTCTGAGCGGGCTGTGTGCGACAGCGCGCGCGTCGTCGCAGTAGTGCCCTCTTCCCTGACTAGGCGTTTGCCGGCGCCTTCAGCACCGTCCATTCAATCGGTACCGGGTCTGCGTCGGCACTGCCGAGCCACGCTGCGCCGTCCTGCACCGTGCATTGCAGGCGCATGGTCCGTTCGGCCAGCTTGCCGAGCGCGGCGCCGACGTCTTCGCCGAGCGTCCAGACCGTGACGTTGCGTAGCCGGTCCACCTTGTTACGAATCCCCTGCCACCAGATCTCGGAGCCTCGGCCGCCGTAGGCGATCACCATGACCTCGTTAGAGCGGCCACTCGCTTTTGCGATGCGCCGGTCGTCCGGCTGGCCGACTTCGATCCAGGTTTCGATCGCGCCGGTCAGATCCTTTTGCCACAGATCGGGTTCGTCGGTGTCTGACAGACCTTTGCAGAACTCAAGTCGTTCCTGCGCGAACAGTGCGAACGCTGCCACGCGCACCATCATGCGTTCGTCGGTTTCCGACGGATGCCGTGCGATCGTCAACGCGTGATCGGCGTAGTAATGCCGGTCCATGTCTGCAATCTGCAGTTCTGCCTTGTAAATCGTCGATTTAAGTGCCATGCCAATCCAGGGGCCCGCGCCTGCGGACCGGACAGAGAAGGAATCATCGGCAGCTCGCTGCCGCTTACCATGTTGTTTGTACATCGCTCGCTCCTGCACTGGGCTGCGGGGGCCGGCAGGACGTTGCCGAAGAAAAATGGCAGCGAAACGGCGCCGGCCGGACTGCAGCCGTGAGGTAGCGAGATCGGATCATGCGCGATGGACGCTTGCCTTACCTTGGCTGCTTTCTGCAGCCACGTATTAGCATTTAACGTGCCATCGCTGGGTCGAAGGCCGCACCATACACTTCGGTGGCCGCTGAGCGCAAGGCTTCCAGCACCATCGACGCCGCCGGCGACAGCAATTGCGACTGGCGCGTGATGATACCGAATGTATCCATTCTGCATGGTAGATCGACCGGCATACGCCTCACCATGCCGTACTGCTGATACTGCCGCGCGACTTCGTCGGGCAGGACGGCGAGCATGTCGCTATGGAGCAGCAGGCTCGAAATGGCCAGAAAATTGTTCGTATTGACGACGTTTTGCGGCGGACTGAGGCCAATCTGCGAAAACATCAGATCAAAGCGATGGCGCAGCACGCTGCCCGGCGGATGCAGCACCCAGCTTGCGTTCACCACATCGTGCAACGTCAAACCTGTCTCGTTTTCGAGCGGATGTCCCGTACGGGCCACCACGCATAACGGTTCGTCGGCAAGCGGTTCGTAGCGGACTTCGGTTTTCAACGGATCCTGCCGCTCGAGCACGCGCCCGATCATGATATCGAGTTCGCCTTCCGCAACTTGCGCCAGCATCACGTCAGAGGTCTCGACGTGCAGCCAGATCTGCAATTGCGGGTAACGTTCCTTCACGCTGGCAATGGCACGCGGGACCATGGTCGCGGCCGCGGCGGCGATTACGCCGATGCGCACCTGGCCAGTTAAGCCTGCCCGCAGCGCCGATATTTCATCATGTGCGTGACTGAGGTTTGACAGCACCATGCGAGCGTGGCGAATCATCACCTCGCCGTAGAGGGTTGCGCGCATGCCGTGCGGGGTGCGGTCGAACAGGCTCACGCCCAGCATGTCTTCGAGTTCTTTGAGAAGGCGTGACGCGGCAGGCTGGGTGATGCCAAGCGAGTCGGCGGCGCGCCGTACGTTGCCCTCTTCCTCCATTGCCGCCAACAGCAGCAACTGGCGCGTCTTAAGCCGTGCGCGCACAAACCAGTTCGAGCTACTACGTGTCATGGCGTGTCCCCGATATCGCGGCTCAATGCCGTCCGCGTGCATGCATTCAAGGATGCCATACCGGAATTGATATTCGGAATAGAGGAAAACACGTTGGCGTGTTATCCCTACGGCCGAGTGGAATCGCGAGCGCGCGCTGGGGGCTGGGGCGCATCTCGCGTTGAGGAGGGGTGTTCCGGCGTGCAGGTAAGAAGGCGAAGCGGATTTAAAGCAGTCGGTATCAGCGGTTTCAGCGTTCTTGCGTTCGCCGAGTTGGGTAAAAATAAAACGGCTGGGCATTTGCCCAGCCGTTTTCAATTACGCCGATTGTCGACGTAGGCTTTTTAAACACGCGTATTCGTCACCGGCCTCTTTAAGAGGTCCAGCGCAGCGGTCAATCAGACGAGGTTTTAAAGCCTCGCCGTAGAATCGCTACTGCTTGATGAACCGATCGTTGGCCCAAAGGCCTTGCGTGTCGCTATTACCGGCATTGACGAATTCGACGTCATGGCCGACTACGCGCACGACGCGGAAACTCGAATTCTCCGGGGTCGAGAGGCATTGATAGCCAGAGAAAAATTCTTGCATCTGCTGCTGTTCGCCAGCCTGAGCGTGCTGATCGGCGGCGTCGAGCTTATCCTTCGACAGGCAGCCATAAGCGTTCGGCTTGAATTGAATGGTTTGCTGCGGCTTGATAACACTGTCTTGAGCCTGCACCGCAGACGCGGCAAGCAATCCCACGGCGAAAAGAATAGCGATTTGCTTTTGCATATTTGCCTCCGTGCGGGTTATTACTCAGGTTAGCTATGTATTTAACTTCGAGGTTGTACCCGCATCTTGCACTATAGAAGAAGTGAGGAGAACGACAAGCACATCTTGTGTGCGCTCGCAACAGTGGCGAATTGTCGCACCTTTGATTGCCTTGAATTAAAGGCAAAGGGCCAGTGGAACAGCTGCCCTTACGATGGATTCCTTAAAATCGGGGAGGAGGCTTCGCTTTAACTGTCAATGCTCTGCGGCATACATACGCGTAAACGAGCACATCTAATTAAGCGAGTTAATACGAACATAAAATCACTTGATGCGATGCACACAAAGTCATTCAACAGATAATTGAAAAATCGGCAGATATGGGGTTAGTTGCAGAATAAAAACGGTGCCAGGTCTTATACGAGGTTCCGGCGGGGCCGACCCATTGCACGAAAAAGCTGCTTGCAGTCGCCGGAAGTTCGTGGATAAATCGGACGTCTTTTGGAGACCTCCTCATGACTCTTGCCCATTGGCTTCCCTTTGCGATCGCTTCGGCGATTCTGGTTGCGATCCCCGGTCCGACCGTGCTGCTGGTCATCTCATACGCGTTGGGCCACGGCCGCCGCTTTGCGCTGGTGACGACCGCCGGCGTGGCGCTGGGCGACCTGACCTCGATGACGACATCAATGCTGGGTTTAGGCGTGATCCTCGCGGCATCCGCGGCGTTGTTTACGGCGCTTAAATGGGTCGGCGCCGCCTATCTGATCTATCTTGGCATCAAGCTGTGGCGTGCGCCCGCGCAGGCCCCGGACGCGCCCGATACAGCAGAGACGCGCACCAGCCGGATCTTCGCGCACGCATTCGCGGTGACCGCGCTCAATCCGAAAAGCATCATTTTCTTCGTGGCGTTCGTGCCGCAGTTCATCGATCCGCATATTGCGGCC
>JBEKNG010000652.1:0-3833 GCA_049523075.1 Paraburkholderia sp. | reverse complement strand
CCGGAGGCGAAAATCTTGTGTTGACGTCCCAGTTATCGGCCAAGGTTCACAATTCTTTAAATTGCATGCGAACGGGCGATCGGCGGCTCGCGACTCAATATAGGCAGTCCGACTCGCAACTGCGCCCGCGAAGCGGCGTTTGGCCTCAGACCCGATTGCGTTGTGGAATGCAAAAAGCGCAGAGCACCCGGAGGCGCTCTGCGCTTGTTAGCGCCCAGCGTGGAAGCCGACTAGAAGCGGATACGCATACCCGCACCTACAGTAAGCTGCTGGTTACCCGAGGCCGCCCCCAGGTTGTAGGTCTGGGCCATGAAGATTCCATTTCCGCCGCCAACGCGCTGATACACGCCTTCGGCGTAAAGGTCGGTACGACGCGACAGCGAATAATCGACCTGTGCGACAACCGTGTTGAAATGCGGATCCGCATTACCCTTGGTCGACGAGGAGAACCCGGCCGTGGTGTACGTGTATGCCGCGCTGACACTCAGGTTCGAACGCAAGAAGTAACGCCCGTTGATTTCGAAGTTGTCGAACTTGATGTATGAGCCTGTGAGACCGGTATAACCGAAATTCAAGCCTTGCAAGTTATCCACGATGGAATGGGTATACACCATGCTGACGGAGGCATTGGCGAATTTATATTCCCCCGCGGCGCCCCAGATTTGTTGGTCGCCGCCAGTCGAGATGCCGTCGGCGTCTGACGTGCTGTTTGCACCCGTAGCGTTGCTATCTCCCGCGTTACGGTTGATCTGTACGTACCCGGCCCCGAGACTGACGGGACCCGTCGCGTAGTGGGCACCCAGGCTGTACGCGTTGTTGTTACCCGCAGCGCCCGGCTGGCCAGAGAACGCATACATCGCACCGACCTTCAGGCCGTTGAACGAAGCGCTGCTGAACTTGACCGAATTGTCGAAACGCATGTCGTTGTCAAGGTTGTCGTTGTCGTACGGATGAGATGCAAGGTTGCCGCCCCAGCCCGAACCGGTCACGCCCATAGGCGCGACGTAGTCGACCATGAAATCGTATTGACGGCCCATCGTAATCTGGCCAACGCCCTGGTCGCTGAGGCCAACCCACGCTTGCCGGCCGAACAGGTCTCCGCCGTTGTGAAATTCGCCGTTGTTTCCGCCGAAGCCGTTCTCCAGATCGAACACGGCACTCAGACCGCCGCCGAGATCCTCGGTGCCGCGCAAGCCCCAACGCGAGGTGTAGATGCTTCCCGAGTACATTTGCAAATCGCTGCCGTGACCGGCAGTGCTCGCGATATTGTTTGTGTAGACCATGCTCGTGTCCATAGTGCCGTAAAGCGTCACGCTGCTTTGTGCGTGGGCTACGCCTACGCCTGCGAACAGCATGGCCGACGCAATGGCCACATTCTGCAACTTCATAAAAGTTTTCCAATAACTTAGTGTTGTGCCCCACCAAACGATCCGTGATCGCTAAAGAAAAGCGATCGGAGCGTACGAGTCGGGACCTCTAAACTGTTAATCCCACCAGCTGCGGGGCGAGCCAGAGGTGACAGAATAGAGAGTCAATGTGACAGCGTAGGGCGCCATATCTGGATGCAGTGTGTGGCGCAGTGACGCAGACCGCGGTAGGCACCGACCTTGGTGTAAATCTTCGGATGGCAGACGTTCGTGCAGCTGATTGGTGGACGTCGGGTCAGAAGCGCGAAGCGGCGATCGGCGGCACGCGACCCTCAAGGTACAGGTCGTCAGAAAAACGGGCGCACCTCGACCGGTGCCCGACAGGCGACGGTGGCCTTGCGCCCCCACGCCAGCGCCTCGTCCAGGTCAGCGGCTTCCAGCACCCACAAACCTCCCACGTGCTCCCTGTTCTCCAGATACGGCCCGTCGGTGATGTGCACCTCACCACCGGGCTGCGCTCGCAGCGACCTCGCGCTGCTTGCCGGGTGCAGGCCGCCAACGAAAACCCTGACACCAGCAGCCTCCATCTCGTCGTTGAGCGCATCAATATCGCGGCACATCGCTTCGTCTTCCGCGACGGATGGGTCGTAGTTGTCGGGGTGGTGAATAGCAACCAGATACTGAGTCATGACTTCTCCCGTGACGGTTCTCGGCCGGCCCGCTTGCCGTGCCTTCACCATATCGACGACCGGCCAGACCGGAATTCGACAAATTGTCCAAGAAAATTTTGAGTCAGTCGTGGCCCCTCGCTCCCTATTTTCGACCGTCTCCCGCACGCGGCAAGATTAAAAGAAAGTTAATGCTATCGATATATCTGCTTCATAGTAAGGGTATACACTGATTGCATCGACGTTATGTACACACTTCCCCAATCACTGTCGTGACGCGATCCCTGAACTGAAATCGAAACGTCATTGGAGTCCATCATGAAGACCAAGTTTCTTGCCGCTGTGTTGATTGCCGCCTCTGCCACCGTCGCTGCCCCCGCTTTCGCGAGCGGCTATGGCCCGGCACCGTTTTACAATCCGAACGTCGGCGCACCTGCTTCGCAACGAGGCCAGAGCGTACAAACCGTTGCGGCCGAAGAAGCCAGCCACTCCGGCTCCAACAGCGCGTACGGCGGTGTGAACGAGCAAACGACGCAATCGGGTACCGATGCTTCGGTCTCGTCAACGGCTTCGCTGTTCCGCCACCATTAAGTCTGTCTCAAGCGATGCAATCGCCGCTGTTTCGCCGTCACAGTCGCTTTATTCGCCCAGTCGCACCACCTTGTGACCCGTGCACAAGTGCGTCCTGAACTGGTGCGAAAAGCTAATTTCTGATGCGACGGGATTGGCGAGTGCGGGCTGCGTCGTGGGGTTCTGGACGATTCATTTTCGATTTCTTCCGCGTCGATATACTTTCGAGTCCGAACCATCTTCGGAAAACAGGCGCTCGCACAGAAAGTCGATAAACACGCGCCACCTCGGCGTGAAGTGTTTCCCCGTCGCTCAACTACCGCGATGCCGAAGTCGCCGACAACGGCATGGGCAACGCCCTGAATTTTCCGTTCACGCCTGCATCCGATATGGCCGGCCGCGTCGTCGCCGTGGGCGAAGGTACTACGCGCTTCACGATTGGCGATCGGCTCATCTCGGCCTACATTCCGGCATGGATAGATGGCGTGCCGCTATCTTGGACCGAAGCACCCACCCAGGGCGGCCCGATCCCTGGCATGCTCGCGCAATATGTCGTCGCGCCAGCCGAATGGTTTGTGCGCGCCCCACGCACATTGAGCGCCGCCGAAGCCAGCACGCTACCGGTTGCCGCACTGACCGGCTGGATGGCCCTGGTTGAACTGGGCAACCTGCATGCCGGGCAGACCGTCGTCGTGCAAGGCACGGGCGGTGTATCGCTGTTTGCAGTCCAACTGGCTGCAGCCCATGGCGCGCGGGTCATCGTCACGAGCGGCAGCGACGAGAAGATTGCCCGGACGATCGCCCTCGGCGCACGTCATGGGATCAATCGCAACACGACTCCCGACTGGCAACACGCGGTGCTCGAACTGACTGGCGGGCGCGGCGCCGACCATATTCTGGAAATGACCGGCGGCGACAATGTCCAGCGCTCCTTGCAAGCCGTCGTGCAAGGTGGGCGCATTTCGGTCATCGGCTTGCTGGACTCGGACCGCCTCAGTCTGTCCATTCTTTCGCTACTTGCCAGCCGTGCATCGATTGTCGGCATCGCCGTGGGGCCACGCCGCGCGCTCGAGGACCTGGTGCGTGCCGTCGAACTGCTGGGTATCAAGCCGGTCATCGATGCCATCTATACGCTCTCACAAGTGCCGGAAGCCATCGCGCATCTGCGACGCGGCGCGTTTGGCAAAGTTGTTGTTCAGGTTAGCGAAGCATGACCCCGTCAGCGCGG
>JBEKNG010000651.1:0-3836 GCA_049523075.1 Paraburkholderia sp. | reverse complement strand
TGAGTGAGGCCGAGCGCCTTGATGAACGCCGCGGCATTGGCAGCCATTTCTTCGATCGATTCCGGCACCTCGCCTGAAGTGCTGGAGATGCCGGCATTGTTGAACAGGATGACCTCGCGGTCCCGTGCAATACCGTCGGTGACAGCCGGATCCCAGTGATCCATCGTGCCGGTGAAGTGAATGTTGAACACGAGCGGCACGCCGCCGGTCTTGCCGAAGCGCCGGTATGCAAAGCGAATGCCGTTGGCTGCGACATATTGGGTCGGGGCGGTTTGATGGGTATTACTAGTCATGGCTGTTTTTCCTGATGGGGTTAATCTGGAATCGATCTGACGTCAAATACATTTGACATATCTGTCATGCATGGAGCGCGCCGGGTGAGGATTGGGTTGCGTCGCTGCCTGATGCTTAATCTAGTCGGTGCGAAGGCAGAGCGAAAAGACTTTGAAGGTTGAGGGGCATGCCTGACGGGCATGCCTGCGTCGGAGAAAACCGGCGGGGTCGTCAGCACGCCAAATTAACCTGATAATTGGTGTTTACGTAATAATTGCGGCAGATGTCTGCAGCGATCCATTAACCCCAAAAATGCGCAGGTCATGGCTTTCAGCGAACCAAGGTCTCCATTTTTCAAGTGGGTCGTCTCCTCCGCTCAGCATCTGAGCGCGGAAAATCGGCAAATATTACTTGCCAATCTGTTCACGCGAACGGCGTCAATCGTGTTTGCGTCGATCTGCGAAATCAGTGTCTGCGTGACTGCGTATTACCTGTATCCGGGCCGCCACCTTTATGCCTTTTGGGGCAGCGCGGTCGTCGCGCTGCTGATCACTCGCCTGAGCTTGATTTATGTGTGCTGCAGGTGGAGCGCGCGCGGCCAGCCTACGCCCACGTCGGCGTTTCTATTGGTCAGCATCCTGTGGAGCGCGGTGTTCGGCTTCGGCAGCCTGCTATGCAATATTAGTGGTGACCACACACTTTTTTTGCTCGGCAACGTTTGCGCGGTTGGGGTGATCGGCGGGCTGGCAGGGCGCAATGCAGGCACGCCTCGCCTCGTGCTGATTCAGATCACACTCATTCTCGGACTATTGGGGTTGGGGGCGGCGCTGTCTCCCGGATCGGGCAAGCTCGTCCTGTTGTTCGAGGCACCGTTCTGCGCGGCTGGCTTTTTTACGGTCGCCCTGCGCAGCAATCGCGACACCGTTGCGTTGCTGATGGCACGCGAAAGCAGCCATCGCCTGGCACGTCACGACAGCCTCACTGGCTTACCCAATCGCGCGCGTATCAGCGAGCTGCTGCTGGAGCGCACCGAGGCCGGTTCCGCAAAACCGGAGCATTCGTTCGCGGTTCTACTGATCGATCTCGACGGCTTCAAGGCAATCAATGACAGCCTCGGCCATGCCGCCGGCGATCAGATCCTGCAGGAAGCGGCGGTCCGGTTGCGTGAAATACTGCCAGCCGGCGGTCTGGTCGGACGTCTCGCTGGTGATGAGTTTGTCGCTATTTCCGATGGCGCTGCGCATTCCAACGACGTCCGTGCGCTGGCGGGCCGTATCGTCAAGACCCTGGCGCGCCCGTTCGTGCTGGCCGAAGCACGGGTGCATATCGGCGCGAGCGTTGGCATTGCGCTCTATCCGGAGCATGGCAAGACCGGGCCGCAATTGCTGATCTGCGCGGATCGGGCCCTGTACGCGGTCAAGCGCAACGGCAAGAGTGCGTTTGCGATATTCGATGCGGACAAGCATGCATCCGACGAGAGTCTGAGTCTTCTGCGCAGCGACCTGGAAGGCGCGATGCAGTCTTTCAACGGATTGCGGATGGAATATCAGCCCATCGTCGACCTGAGCGACGGTACCGTTTCGGGCCGCGAGGCCTTGCTTCGCTGGACGCACCCAACCCGCGGCGAACTGTCTCCGGTTGCCTTCATTCCGACCGCCGAGCGGACCGGCCTTGTACTCGCGTTGGGGGAGTGGGCGTTGCTGCAATCCTGCACGGAGGCCGCGTTATGGCGCGAACCGGTTGCCGTCGCGGTCAATGTGTCGCCCGTGCAATTGCGCGAGGAATCTTTTGCCGCGACGGTTGCGTCGATCCTTCGGAAAACGAATTTATCGCCGACGCGCCTGAACATCGAGGTCACAGAATCAGTGCTGCTGAGCGACGATATCGCGACCCGGCGTAACGTCGCGCAACTTCGCTCGTTGGGCATTGCGCTGTCGCTCGATGACTTCGGGACCGGATTTTCAACGATGTCGACGCTCGTGCGTTTCTCGTTCGACAAGCTCAAGATCGACAGTTCCTTCGTCATGGACTCGGTTCATCGGCGCGAATCCGCTGCGGTGGTGCGGGGGATTGTGGCTTTGGCGCGGGAAATGGGCATGCCCACCACCGCGGAAGGCATTGAGACACCGGAGCACCTGGAATTCGTGCGTGCCTGCGGATGCACCCACGCCCAAGGCTTCCTGCTCGGAAAGCCGGAGCGGGCGGACGAGATTCCGCGCCTTGAAGAGACGTTCGCTGAACCGGGTATCGACAAGGGTCAGGAGGTCGGCTAGCGGCATGAACACCGCTGGCGCGACACGATCTACCGTGCCGCCCGTCGCGTGCGCGACGGGCGGTGCGATCGACTTCGGGTACCGGTCAGCGAAACAGGTCGAATTCTGGCATGCTGCCGGGAACGCCCCAACGTGCGCGACCGGCTGCGGCCATAGCGGCGGAAAGGCGAGCGAACTCACCTATGATTTGTGTACTCAGCAGAGTCACGCCACTGATGGAGATGAATGAAATGACGACGCAAACCGAAGCCGCCCTCCTGGCCGGCGGGTGCTTCTGGGGTATGCAGGACCTGTTGCGGCGCTACCCCGGCGTGCTGTCCACGCGGGTCGGCTATACGGGCGGTGACGTGCCCAATGCCACGTATCGTAACCATGGCACGCACGCAGAGGCCATCGAGATTGTGTTCGACCCAAGTCAGATCAGCTACCGTCAGATCCTCGAATTTTTCTTCCAGATTCACGACCCGACAACCCAAAACCGTCAGGGCAACGACGTTGGGACGAGCTATCGCTCGGCGATCTTCTATCTCAACGACGAGCAGAAAAAAGTTGCGCTGGACACCGTGGCTGACGTTGACGCATCCGATCTCTGGCCCGGCAAGGTGGTCACCGAGATCGCTCCTGCAGGCCCGTTCTGGGAGGCCGAGCCGGAACATCAGGACTATCTGGAACGCCTTCCCAACGGATACACCTGCCATTTCATCCGGCCTGGCTGGAAATTGCCCGCCCGTTAAGCCAATAGCCCGCGGCGCACCCACTCGGGCCGCCGCGCCTGCGCCGCCCGGTTATGTCCGCAGCGGTCTCAAACCCGCACGGACTTCCTCAGCAAATAATTGCGGCTGTTCCCACGCCGCAAAGTGTCCGCCTCGAACGGGCCGGTTGTAATAGATGAGGTTGTGATACGCCCGCTCTGTCCAGCTTCGCGGGGCCTGATAGTTCTCGCGAGGAAAGACGCTGATAGCAGCAGGGACGGACACATCGGCGGCGGCCGTGAAGTTGAAGTGAGACTCCCAATAGAAGCGTGCCGCGGAAATCCCCGTGTTCGTCAACCAGTAGAGCGTGATGTCGTCGAGGAGGTCGTCTCGCGTCAACGCGCCTGCGGATTCTCCATTGACGGGGCGCCCATACACGGCCGAGGTCAGTGCCGCGGCCGGCTGGACATAACCGTCACCGTGATCGAGAAGCCAGCTCGCAAGTCCAACGGGCGAGTCCGACAGTCCGTAGAGCGTCTGTGGGCGCGTACCTTGTTCCAGTGCGTAGGCGCGTCGCTTCATGGCCGCGCTGCCCAGT
>JBEKNG010000650.1:0-3840 GCA_049523075.1 Paraburkholderia sp. | reverse complement strand
GGTCGTGCCCGCCAGATATCCGTTGGCGGTAACCGAGATCTGGCCGCTTGCGCTGCCGCCCAAAGACGACGCCCGTCCGCTGTATAGTCCTGCGATCGTGGAAAGCGCGGGCGTCTGGCCAAGCATCTGATTGGCTTGAGCGTTGAACATGATGGTGATGTCCGCATCGTGCTGAACGGTTCCCGAAATAGCGGGCGCCTGCGAGAAGTCGACTCTCAGGGTTACGGGCAAAACCCCGACGGGGTCTAGCGTGAAATCGAAAGCCCGCCCGCTGTAGTAAATGCCGGCAGCCGATTGAGACCCGCTCACGACCACCACCACACCTTGCACAGGAACGCCGGTGCCTTTAGCGGCCGAGTGGAACAGGATGGCAGTGCCGTCATAACGCATTAATAACGTTGCCATACCACCAGTCGAAAACGCGCCTTCATAAACGCCCGCTGAAATCAACGAAGGTCCGTTCGACGGACTGAATGGCTGCTGGATTGTGATGTTTCCGGTGCTGCATCCGGCGAGCATCACGCATAAAGCGACATACCCGATTGTGGGTTTCATTCTTGCCCTCTTGGAGAGTGAATAAATTCTTGCAGCTTGGCTGGGTGTCTCGCTATCGCCTCGGATTGCGCCGACGTCACCACTGGTGGAATTGCGGGACTTTCATAACCGGCTGGTTCGAACATATCGGCGCGAAGGCACGACGCTTCGTGCTGTCTTGCTCGCGGAGGAAAGAGTACATGCATTACGCCCGCGAAGCCATGGTCTACGCGGCCGGAAAGAATGGCGAAGGAAGTAATAGCCCTTTGGCAACGGCCCATTGCGGGACCGTGCGAAAGTCCTCTGTCAGTCGGTCGGCTTCGATGACGAGGTACCGAGGACGACGTTGAGTGTCTTCTGGAAGTGCGACGGTTCCGGCAAGGCACAAAACGGAACTAAATATGGGAAATGCCTGCAACGCAGAGTTTTCCCGCATTTAGTTCCGGGAATGTCTCAGATTTAGTTCACCGCGCTTTACCGTCCGCCATTTTCATCAGTGGAAACAGGGAGAACGAACGAGCGGGCCGGTGTCGTGTGTCAGCGATGATGAAAACCGTGGCACTGAAATGAAAAACGGCTGGCGTAGATCGTGCAAAGCCGGACCAACTTTTTGGGTCTCTACCCACGAACGTCTCTGACCCCAAGCAGTCCTTCATCTTTCCCGACAGCGGACGTTCGTTGTTCCGTCCAAGGGATCGTATTCGGGGTTTGATTTTGCTCAGCTGCCTCGACCTTACTTCCCCAAAATTAGAAATGCGCCGTGCATCATTTTCAATCCGTGCTCTGTTCGCTGTTTGCCTCCTTGTCGCAACTTTTAATCACGCCAAGATCATCGTACAACACGGCTTATTTTGGGATTTCGGGTTCGGCAGCCAGATCGTTTTTGCAAGTAGGATCTATTGGGACTTACTGACAGTTTTGGATCCGCTTGCCGCTGTACTTTTGTTTTTTCGCCCGAGAACTGGAATAGGGTTGACCGTCTCAATCATCGTGAGTGACGTGCTTCACAATACGTATTACGTGGCCATTAGCGGACATTGGCTGTCCTTGTTCTACGTGGCTCAAGTGGGATTCTTAGTGGTCGTGCTTGCCCTGAGATCGGTCGCAGTTCGGGGGCTCGAGCCCGGCCGCCACGCGTTCGGCTGAATCGTTGGTCCACGATCATGGCGTAGCTCTTCGCCGTCCGAAGTTGAGGGCGACCACGGTCTGTCATGGTCCGTCAACTCGCGTGATGTCACTCAAGTCACACCGTTGTTTGCTATCGCCCAGGCAAATCCTGCAGTATGTCCATGAACGCCCGGACCTTCGCGCTTAGCAAGCGACGCGAATTGTAAAGAGCCCAGATCTCGACGGGAGAACCAGCCATCCCCCAGCAGCTCAATCGTCCCGCCGACACATCATGCTCGACCAGCAACCTGGGCAAGAGTGCGGCGCCCACCCCCTGCAGCACGGCGTCGCGGACCATCAGCAGAGACGACAGTCGCAGCACCGGTACCGGGTTGAGCGTTCTCACGCTGCCATCTCCCGTGCGCATGTCCCATTGCGCGCCCGATGGCGCCGTGGCCAACATGACGGCTGGCACCGCGAGTCCATCTACGTGGTGTGTCGGAGCCGAAGGCAACGAAATCGTAGGCGCCGCAACCACGACGCGCTGATCACCGAAGATGCGCCTCCCCATCAGCCGTTCGTCATGCGGCGGATCGATTCGAACGACGAGGTCGTAGCCTTCGTCGACCAGATCCACGACGCGGTCTTCCGCAATAACCTCGAGTTCAACCTGCGGATAGGCCAACGCAAAGCGCGCAGCGACCGGGCACAGCACGACATGCGCGAACACGATCGGCGCACTGATGCGTAACCGCCCGCGCGGAACCGGGGCGCGCGAGGCCACCGCTTCACCCGCCTCCTGAATCTCTGCCATAAGCGCTCGCGTGCGCTCATGGAGTGCAATCCCCTCTTCGGTCAAGCGTAACCGGCGGGAGCCTCGCTCGATCAACCGGACGCCGAGGCTCTCCTCCAGTTCGGCCACGCGCCGCGACAGCGTGGCCTTGGGTCGATTGAGCGCCCGACTGGCCGGCCCAAAACCACCGTGAAGCGCGACCGCATTGAAATCGGCGAGTGACGTCAAATCCATGATCGTTCCATTTAAGAGACGAGGTGTATGGATTTTGGCACTTTCGGCCTGTCAGTGGAACGACTAATCTTTGTCTCACGGGCTAACCCAGCCCATCCATCCAAGGAGATAGTCATGGCAATTCTTGTAACGGGCAGCACAGGCGTGATCGGCCAGCAGATTCTCAAGCATCTGAACGGCAGCGGCGCCGAAGTGCGGGCGCTGACGCGTACACCCGAGAAAGCGCAGTTCCCCGCCGGTGTCGCTGCGGTCAAGGGTGACTTGTCCGATGTCGACGCCGTGCGGCAAGCGATCAACGGCGTCAGCACGCTGTTCCTGCTCGCACCCAATGCCGCGGACGAACTGACCCAAGCGCTTCAGACCTTGAGCGTCGCACGGGAAGCCGGCGTGAAAGGCGTGGTCTATCTGTCGGTGTTCAAAGGGGCCGAATACGTGGACGTGCCGCACTTCACCGGCAAACATACCGTCGAGCGCATGATCGAACACCTGGACATTCCGGCGACCGTGCTGCGCCCCGCGTATTTCATCCAGAACGACGTGAGGCAGAAGGACCCGCTGCTGACGCACGGTGTCTACGGCATGCCGATTGGCGAAAAGGGAATTTCCATGGTCGACGTCCGCGATATCGGCGATGCTGCCGCGCGCGAACTCCTGCGCCGCGAGGACGTCGGCGCCCCATTGCCGCGTGAAACCTATGAACTCGTCGGCCCCGATGTCATCGATGCCAAGACGGTGGTGTCGATCTGGGCCGAGGCGCTCGGACGCCCTGTCCGCTACGGTGGAGACGATCTCAACGTCCTGGAACAGCGGCTCAGGTCGGCGGCCCCCGCCTGGCTTGCCTACGACATGCGACTCATGATGGGCAGGTACCAGCAGGACGGGGCGGTCGCTTCGAAATCGGAGGTAGAGCGCCTTGCTGCGCTGCTTGGACGACAGCCGAGATCCTACCGAGACTTCGCGGTGGCGATGGCCGCGGAGTGGGCCACGGACTAATCGATCAGAAAGGGCGACAGCAATTTTCAAAGCATCGGCATTCGAGCGACAAGTCGCCCTTCTGATTGCATCAATACAACCGGGACGCGGCCGTTGAAAATCGTCGCCATAGTCGTGGGCGAGTCAATCTAACTAACGATCGCAAACCCAGGCGGGCAGCCCCATGCTTTGACTGCGAT
>JBEKNG010000649.1:0-3848 GCA_049523075.1 Paraburkholderia sp. | reverse complement strand
GGCGAATACCGCGGCGCGCACGGTGCGCGCGGTGATCGGCATGAAGGTGATGCCGATCACGAGGATCACGGTGACGTTCGACGCACCGACTGCGGCCAGCGCGAGCAGCGCGACGATCACGAGCGGTAACGCCAGCACCGCGTCGATGGCGCGTCCGACCACGTTGTCGACCCAGCCCTCGAAGTAGCCGACGACAAGGCCAAGCGCGGTGCCGGCCACGGTGCCGAGCAGCGTGGCGAGCGGCGCAATGGTGAGGATGTCGCGGGCGCCGACAATCACGCGCGAGAACACGTCGCGGCCGATCTGATCGGTGCCGAACCAGTGCGTATGATCGGGCGGCATCAGCGAATTGAGCGGGTCGGATGCATAGGCATCTTGCGGCGCGATCCACGGTCCGGCAATCGCGCAGACAACCCACCAGACGACGATCACCACACCGACCACGAAGGTCGGCGAGCGCAGCAGAACGCGCAGCCGATCGAAGCGCGGTTCGCGCGCGGCAGGCGTGGCCGGGATAATCGTGCTCATTCGCCGCTCCTCACGCGCAGGCGCGGATTGAGCAGCACCTGCAAGGCGTCTGCAACGAGATTGGCCACCGTATAGACGACACCGATGGTCAGCACGCCGGCTTCGAGCATCGGAAAGTCCTTTGCCTTGGCGGCGTTGTAGATCAGCGAGCCGATGCCCTGGTAGTGAAACAGCGTCTCCACTACGACGAGGCCGCCAATCATGTAACCGAGCTGTGTGGCGGCGACGGTGATGGTGGGCAGCAGTGCATTGCGCAACACGTGCCGCCAGATGACGACATGCTGCGGCAGGCCCTTGAGAATGGCGGTGCGGGTGTAATCGGCGTCGAGCGCCTCGACGGTGCCCGCCCGCGCCATGCGCGCAATATAGCCAAAGAACACCAGCACGAGCGGCAGCACCGGCAGAATCAGATGCTTCAGTTGTTCCAGAACGCCGGCGCCGGGCGGATAGGTGGCTTCGATCGGTAGCCAGCGCAACCATACGCCGAAAATCAGGATCAGCGCGATCGACGACACGAATTCCGGCACGACGGTCGCCGACAAACCGGCGATGCTGATCGTGCGGTCAATCCAGCGTCCCGCGTGCATCGCGGCCCAGACGCCGCCCGCAATACCCAATGGGACGACGACGATGAAGGCGAGCAAACCGAGCTTTGCGGAATGCGCGAGCGCATCGCCGATGAACGGTCCGACCGGCTCACGATACGCGTAGGACAACCCCATATCGCCGCGCACGAAATGGGTGACCCACTCGACGTATTGCGTCAGCAGTGGCCGGTCCGTGCCGAGTTGATGATTGAGTGCGGCGACCGCGCGCGCATCGGCCAGCGGCCCGAGAATCGAGCGGCCGACGTCGCCGGGCAGCAACTGGCCGCCCACAAACACGATCACCGACAGCAACCACAGCGTGATCAACGACAGCGCGAGGCGTGTCGCGAGAAAACGCACGACCCGCCCCACGTTGCCGGAAGCGACGCGAGCGGTGGAAGGAGTGAGCGCGGTCGACATGATGGGCTGGTGGCGGAGGACCTCGTAATCAGGCGCTGAGCGTCACGCGATCAAAATACAACTGCGCGAGCGCAGTAAAGCGCATGCCGTTGACGCCCGAGCGCATCGCGATCAGTTGATCGTAGAAGAACGGAATGATGACCGGCGTCTCGTCGAGCAACAGCGTCTGGATCTGACCGGAGAGCTTGCGCTGTGAGCCGATGTCGATCGCCGCGACGAACTGTGCGACCAGTTGGTCATACTGAGGATTCTTGAAGTGCGCGGCGTTCCAGGTGCCGTTGCTCTTCAGCGGCGCGTTCAGGAACACATTCGGCACGCCACGATGGCCGTAATCGGTGATGCCGAGCGGCGCATCGAGCCAGTCCGATTTGCCGGGCGTGCCCGCACCGTAATAGAGCGACTGGCTTTCCACCTTCAGATTGATGCGCACGCCGATTGCCTTCGCCGCGTTTTGCACGACCACGGCGAGATCGGGAATCTCCATGTACTTTTCGGTGGTGAGCGTCACATCGAAACCGTTGGCGACTCCTGCTTGCGCGAGCAGTTGCTTTGCTTTGGCAATGTCGATCCTGCGTTGCGGGACACCCGCGTCCGACGACGGGAACACCGGCGCGAAGGGGCTGTCGTTGCCGAGCTGCGCCTTGCCGCGAAACAGGCCGCGCACGATCACATCGCGGTTCAGCGAAAGCGCCATGGCCTGGCGCACGCGCTTGTCCTTGAAGAGCGGATCGTCGTTGCGCATGTGGATCTGGCGATGCGCGCTCGACTTCACGGCGATCGTCTTGAATTCGGGGTTGTTCATCAGGCCCGCGCCGCCCTGCACGGTGAACGTACCCATCACGTCAGCCTGACGGCCTTGCAGCGCGAGAATCTGCGCCTGTTCGTCGGCGTAGAACGAAAACTGCACGCGTTGCGGTAACGCTTTTTCGCCCCAGTAGTCGGGATTGCGTACGAATGAGGCGCCGACCTTCGGGGTGTATTTTTCGAGCTTGAAGGGACCCGTGCCGATAAAGCTCTTTTCGTAATTGCCCGCGTAGTTGGCCGGCAACAGGATGGCGTTGTAATTGTCCGAGGAAACGTAGTACGGGAAGTTGCCGTTCGGCGCGTCGAGATGGAACGCGACTGTGTGATCGTCGACGGCCTGGGTGCCGCCCTTGGACAGCACACCCTTCAATACGGAGAGCGCCGCCGAGCCGCTTGCCGGATCCGCGAGGCGGTCGAACGTAGCGACGACGTCTTTCGCGGTAAACGGCTGGCCGTCGCTGAACTTCACGTTCGGACGCAGCTTGAAGGTCCAGACGTCGCCCTTGTCGTTCGGCTTCCATGACAGCGCGAGCGCCGGCTTAAGGAGCAGCTGTTCGCCATCGTCGTCGATCAGGAATTCGCCGCTCTGAACCAGCAGTGCGAGCCCCCCGGCGTCGGTGACGGTGAGCGGATCGATCGCGCCGGCAGGCGTCAGATGGGCCACGCGGATGGTAGCGTTGGCTGCGCCCGCGGTGCCTTGCGCGCGTGCTTGCGGCGTGGCGAACAGGCCGCCGCCGGCAAGCGAGAGCCCAATGATGCTGGCGTGGCGCAGCAGTTCGCGGCGCGACAGACGGCCGGCGAGGAATTCGTCGATCGCGTGATTGCCGTAGTTATCGGCGCTGCGGCGTGCAGTTTCGAGCGCGAGGAGTCGATCCGCGGGAGTCTTCATCGATGGGGTGTCCAGTCCGTTCTGATTAATGCCGGGCGGTTGATGCACGGCAGGGCGACGGTATTGCGATGGCGAAAAGCGGTTTCAGTGTAAGCGATTGCCTACCGATTCGGAATGTTTGCCGCGGCCGCGCGCCGGCCAGGCCCGCTTAAGAGCGGCAACCTGTATCGCGCTGACAACGCCCGGAGGGCGTCGTATAACACTTGCCGATGCGTCGGCAGAAGAACCGTTGCGTCGGCGACATCTTTACCGGTCGGCTCAGTGCTCGTGCGGATGCTTGTGAATTGGATCGACCCAATACACGGCTTCGGGTGCTTCGACTGCGTCGATGTTCAGGTTGACCACGACCGCTTCGTTGTCGCTGCGCACCAGGACGCATTCGAGCGGGTCGTCGGTGCTGGCGTTGATTTCCTGATGCGGCACGTAGGGCGGCACGAAAATGAAGTCGCCGGGACCGGCCTCGGCGGTGAATTCAAGGTGCTCGCCCCAGCGCATGCGCGCCTGGCCACGTACCACGTAGATCACGCTTTCGAGCGCGCCGTGATGATGCGCGCCGGTCTTCGCATTCGGATGAATCGTCACCGTGCCAGCCCAGAGCTTCTGCGCCCCGACGCGGGCCG
>JBEKNG010000648.1:0-3849 GCA_049523075.1 Paraburkholderia sp. | reverse complement strand
AAACTGCAGGTGATCGCGGCGGTCGTAATTGGCGGCACGAGCCTGATGGGGGGGCGGGGTTCGGTGATCAGCACGTTCTTCGGCGTGTTGATCATCTCGGTGCTGGCGGCGGGACTCGCGCAGATCGGCGCGAACGAGCCCACCAAACGCATCATCACCGGCGCGGTGATCGTGGTGGCGGTGGTGCTGGATACGTATCGGAGCCGACGCAAGCGTGCCTAGGCGGCGTGTGTCGGCGCTGTAGCAGGCTAGCAGGGCAGCATGTAGTGGGTTGGATTGAGCAGTTTGGATCTGTCATTGATGCAAACGCCCGGTATGGTGCAGGTCGCACCGGCCGGCGGGAAAAACAGGCAGGAGAGCAACAGGTTATGGCGACCATCAAGGATGTAGCGGCCGTGGCGGGGGTGTCGTTTACGACGGTTTCGCACGTCGTGAACAACTCGCGGCCGGTGTCGGCCGATGTGCGCGCAAAAGTCGAACATGCGATCCGTCAACTCCACTATGTGCCGTCGGCGGTCGCCCGGTCGCTGAAGGCGCGTGCGACCGCGACGATCGGACTGGTGGTGCCCAACAGCACGAACCCGTACTTTGCGGAACTGGCGCGCGGTATCGAGGACGGTTGTGCGCGCAACGGTTACTGCGTGTTCTTCTGCAATTCCGACGACGATCCTGCCAAGCAGCGTAACTATCTGCGGGTGCTGCAGGAAAAGCGTATCGATGGACTGATCGTGGCCTCGGCCGGCGACGACGCCGTGCTCGCCCAGGCGCTGGCCGACGCGCGTGAGCCGCTGGTGGTGGTCGACCGCAATATCGAGGGACTCTCGGCGGATCTGGTGCAGATCGACCATGAAAAGGGCGCTTACCTGGCCACGCGCCATCTGCTCGAACTCGGCCATGTGAAAATCGGTTGCATTACCGGGCCGGTTGCCACAGCCGTTAGCGCGATGCGCGTGCACGGCTTCATCCGCGCCATGGCGGAGCGTGGCATCGAGATTGCCCCGGGGGCGATCGTCGAAAGCGATTTTTCGGGCACCGGCGGCTATCGCGCGGCGAGCCAGTTGTTCGAGACGGTGATGCCCTCAGCGATTTTCGCCGGCAACGACATGATGGGCATCGGCGCCTTGCGCGCCGCTGCGGAGCGCGGCATGAACGTGCCGCGCGACTGCTCGATCATCGGTTTCGACGATATCGAGCTGGGGCGCTTCACCTACCCGGCCCTGTCGACGGTGGGGCAGTCGGTGCGCGCGCTCGGTGAGATGGCGGCCCAGACCTTGATCGAGCGGATCACCGGTACCGTCGCCGGCACGGCAGGTGCACCGGCGCGCCGGCGGGTGGTCGCGCCGCGGCTGATCGTGCGCGAATCGACCGCGGCGTGGGCGGCGGCCGGCGCCGGGGCGGATCGGCAGGACGTGTCGGTGTAGAAATAGGCGCGGATTGCCCCACCGTTCGCTCCCACCTCCCACAATCGCGGATTGATGGCGAAGGCCGTCGCAAGTCATCCTTGCGCGGCCGAGTCACCGTGCTCCGCCGCCTGAAAATAAATTCAGGCGCACGCTCAACTGCCCGCACAGTCCCCGTGCAGTCCCCCGTACAGTCCCCGCAAGCGATCCGCTCCACTGCCTGACTCAATGCTGACGGTTTGTAATTCATACAAATCCGGTCCGAAAAATTCCTCGGACTATATAAAAAGCTTTAAGTATGTGATCTGGATGCCGTAAACGCCTGTTAGAGCGCTGGTTCTACAAAGCGCCGGGCAGACCGAGGCGACTCCCACCTGACGCTCCGCGCGCTCTCCAATCAATCCGTCAGAGGAACAAGCATGTTGAACAAGGGCATCACCATCAAGGCACGGATCGGCCTGGTCATGGCTTTTCTCGCCGCATTGCTGCTGATCATCGGCGTTCTCGGGCTGACGGGCATGAGCCGCTCGAACGACGCCTATCACGAGACATTCACTAACGCCATGCCGAGCGCCGTCGATATCGGCAACGCCGAGATCTACGCGGCACGCGAACGCCTCGCGCTCGATCGTGCGGCTTTCCTGTTCGGGACCCCGGACGTGGCGGCCACGGTAGACCGCGCGCGGCTCCTGCGCACGACCTCGGATGGCTGGTGGAAAAAATATTACGATCTGCCGCGCGGCGCAGAAGAAGACCGCCTCGCCGAGGATGTCTCGGCCAAACGCGAGACGCTGCATCAGGCGATGGACGGGTTTGCCGCGCTCGTAGTCGGGACTGACCAGTCGAAGGTCGGGCCTGCCGCGAAGGACCTGCAAGTCAAATACAACGCGCTATCGTCCGCCGACGACGCCTTGCGCAACTTCCAGTTCACTCAAGGGCAGGCAGGCTTCGATGCCGCGCAGAGTAACTTCGCCACCTTTCGCCTTGTCAGCATCGCCGCGGTCATCCTCGGGCTGCTGGCGGCACTATTTTCGTATCTGACGCTCAGCCGCGCTATCGGCCGGCCGCTCGCCGAGGCACTCGGTCATTTCGACGCGATCGCGGCCGGCGACCTGCGCCGTCCCGTGGTGGTCACCTCGCGCGACGAAATGGGCCAGTTGTTCGAAGGCATCGCGAAGATGCAGCGCAGCCTCACTGAGACGGTGCGCTCGGTGCGTGGCGGCAGCGAATCGATCGCCACCGCGACGCGCCAGATCGCCGCGGGCAACATCGATCTGTCCTCGCGCACGGAAGAGCAGGCCTCGGCGCTGCAGGAGACCGCATCGAGCATGGAAGAATTGACCGGTACCGTGAAGCAGAATGCCGACAACGCCCGCCAGGCGAGTTCGTTGGCGGCGAACGCATCGGAGATCGCCAACAAGGGCAGCGCGGTGGTCGGACAGGTGGTCGGGACGATGGGCGACATCAACCAGAGTTCCGCGAAGATCGCCGACATTATTTCGATTATTGAAGGCATCGCCTTCCAGACCAACATTCTGGCGCTCAACGCCGCGGTCGAAGCGGCCCGTGCCGGCGAAGAAGGCCGCGGCTTCGCAGTAGTAGCCGGGGAAGTGCGCAGTCTGGCGCAACGCTCGTCGGCTGCGGCGAAGGAAATCAAGGAACTGATCAACACCTCGGTGGAGCGCGTGCAATCCGGCTCGGCGCTGGTCGACGAGGCGGGTCGCACGATGACTGAGATCATTGGCGCGGTGCAGCGCGTCACGGACATCATGGGTGAGATCGCGGCCGCCTCCGAGGAGCAGAGCGGCGGCATCGAGCAGGTGGCGCGCGCCGTCAACCAGATGGACGAAGTGACCCAGCAGAACGCGGCGCTGGTGGAAGAGGCGGCCGCGGCGGCTCAATCGCTCGAGGACCAGGCCGCTAAGCTGCGGACCGCCGTAGCGGTATTCCAGCTCGAAGAGGGGGCATTCGAGGCGCCCGTCGCCCAGACAGCGCGTCGTCCGGCCGCCAGGCCCGCGGTGCGCAAGGCGGCTGCGTCGCCCCGGCCCCGCGCATCCACGGCAAGGCCAGCCGCGATGCCGGTTGCGGCTTCTGCCGCAACCGCGCCCGCGACCGCAACCGCAGCGAGCGCACCGGCGCCAGCGAGGAGCCCGGCGCCGGGCAAAGCCCCCGTGCCAGCCGCGGCCGGCGGCGACAACGACTGGGAAACGTTCTGATGGGCTTGTGAAGGCGGTGCGGGGTGACAGACCGCTGCCGCAGCGCCTGCAGCCGCTCGTGAGGCTTACCGCACCGCGCTGCAACAGAATCTAAAGAACAATCAGGACCACGGTTGCGTATGCAACCGTGGTCTTTTTTCGTTGTCAGCGTACTAAGCGACCTGGTTCGACTCGTGATCCGGTACATTGACGGGCGCGACTACGGGTTGTAGCCGGGTAGCCATGCCATTCCC
>JBEKNG010000647.1:0-3863 GCA_049523075.1 Paraburkholderia sp. | reverse complement strand
TAGCCGTAGCGTGCGCCGGCCTGGATATTGGTGGCGAAGTTGCCCGGGTCCATATACGCGACCGAGACCACTACCGCCGGCCCAGCGAACGGTAACACCATGGCCGCGCCTCGGCGACGGCCTTCCAGCACGTCCCGGATCGCGAGAGCGGTACGCCCCGAAACTGTCGCCGGAGCGGTTTTGTCGCGAACGCGTTCGTCCATCCATGCCTCGTGCAGTTCGCCCGGATAGTAAAAGAACGTATCTGGGCATTTTAAATCGATCCATGCGTGCTAATTTCTCACATTTGCCGCGAGCGTGCGTCATCGAAAACCGCACGCGAAGCGTTAATGAACTGCAGCTTCGCTGCGCTTCCATGAAGGCACAGCTTTTCGGTGTCGCTTTACACCTTCGGATACTTTACAGAATGCCTTACTCGCCGGTTACATTCCTTTCGAGAGCTACCCTGGCCGCCACGGTCGTCTTCTCCCTGATCGGCCATCTGAATACCGCGTACGCCGCCGACCGCGTCATCGTGCTCGACTCGGGCGAGTCCGAACTCTCGCTGATCGACGAAGCCACTCATAAGGTTGTCGGCACCGAGCCGACCGGCAAAGAGCCACACCACCTGATGATCACACCGGACGGTAAATCGCTGATCGTCGCCGATTCGGTCTCGAACAACCTGATGTTCATCGACCCGCACACCGGCCAGGTACAGCGCACCGTCGAAGGTATCGAAGACCCATACCAACTCGGTTTCTCGCCGGATCATAAATGGTTTGTCACGGCGGCGCTGCGGATGGACCGCGCCGACATCTACCGCTATGACGGCACGAACATGACGCTCGTCAAGCATATTCCGCTCGCCAAGACGCCCAGCCACATGACGTTCGCCTCCGACAACCGCACGGTTTTCATGACGCTGCAAGACTCCGGTGAGCTCGCCGCCATCGATCTGCCCACGCAGACCGTGCTGTGGAAAATGCACGTGGGCAATGAACCGGCGGGTCTCTGGATGACGCCTGGCGACAAGTACCTGCTGGTCGGCATGACGGGCGAAGACGACGTGGCCGTGGTGGACTGGCGCAAGCAGCAGATCGTCAAGAAAATCCACACGGGCCGCGGCGCTCATAACTTCCGCAATCTCGACGACGGCAAGCATGTGGCGGTCTCGAATCGTGTCGAAAGCACCATCAGCATCATCGACTACACCACGCTCGCCAACGTCGGCGACATCACCGGGCTGATGCCTGGACCGGATGACATGGAACTTACTCCGGACAAACGCTATCTATGGGTCGGGTTCCGCTTTGCGAAGCACGTTGGCATCATCGACATGACCACGCACAAGCTGATCGAGACCATTGCGGTGGGCCGCTCGCCGCACGGCATCTTTTTCGACAACCGCGCGCCGGTCGTTGCGCCGAACCCGGACTAAGCCGCTTGCTGGTTGCAAGCATTGCATGACTAGCCATTCACGAGGATTCTGATGTTCCATGAAATCGTCGCGCAACTCGACAACATGGTGTCCGCGCTGCAGACGCTGCTGTATGTCGATGTGGTGCAGCCGTTTTTCTATCGCTTCGGCCTGATGGGCTACGACGAAGACACCTATGACGCGCTCTATTGGGTGATCATCGGCGCGCTCGAGATCGTCGTCACGTATCTGGCCTTGCGGCCGCTCGAAGCATTGCGTCCCGCGGAAGAATGGAAGGATCGCAAGGCACTACGCGCCGACGTGATCTACACCTGGATCGCCAAGCTGGGCATCATCAACATCGCGTTCTTTTTCTTGCTTCAGCCATTGTTCGACCACTGGCAAAGCCTGATCTCGATGTACAACATCCCGAACATCGATATCGACGGTCTGTGGCCGGGCGTCACCGATCAGCCGATCGTCTCGTTCCTGATCTACCTGGTGTTACTCGATTTCGCCGGCTACTGGTATCACCGCTGGCAGCATCGGTTCGGTGTCTGGTGGGAACTGCATGCGGTGCATCACAGCCAGCAGCAGATGTCGTTGTGGAACGATGACCGCAACCACTTTCTCGACGACATCATTCAGGCGGCATTTTTCGCAGCGATCTCGCTGTTTATCGGCGTGCAGCCGACGCAGTTTGTGGTGCTGATCGCTGTCAGCAACTTTATGCAGAGTGTGCAGCACGTCAATGCGCGCTTGCCATACGGCTGGTTGCTCGAG
Organism: Paraburkholderia sp.; assembly: GCA_049523075.1. Lineage (GTDB taxonomy): Bacteria > Pseudomonadota > Gammaproteobacteria > Burkholderiales > Burkholderiaceae > Paraburkholderia. Next base: position 1,681 of record JBEKNG010000647.1, on the reverse strand, counting down.
CGCATCATCGTCAGCCCGATTTTTCATCGCCGTCACCACGCGGTGGGCTACGGTCATGAAGGCACGGCATACGGCTGCAACTTCGGCGTGCTGTTTCCATGGTGGGACATGATGTTCCGTACGGTTTCCTGGAACCGCACGATCGAGCCGACTGGCATTCGCGACCAGTTGCCGGCACCGCATGGCGATGCTCGTCCCTACGGACAGGGTCTGCTCGCGCAGCAATGGCTGACGTTCGGCCGCATCGCCGCGCGCCTGACCGGCCGGCGTGCTTACGCGCCAGGCACCACCGACGCAGCAAACTGATCCACCAGCGCGGGGAGGCCTCCCGCCCCGCGCTCTACATCCGCTACATCGCCTGGGTCTTCCCAGCCGCGCCAAACGCGATCAGCTCGTCCGCAATCACGGAGCCCTTCCGGCCGCCGCTGCGCAACTGGGCCGAGACGCTTAATTCCGCCATGTTGTTGACTACGGCTTCGCGCCACGGTAGCTTGCCGTCCCAGTCGCTCACGAGCACCCACGCTAAGCTCATCGCGATTGCGTCGCGAGACTTTAAGAACCCGTCTTTAGATAATATCGGCCGTCGGCCGTCACATTCGGACCGAAGCCGCATGCAGCCGCCGAACCGTGTGTCACCACTTCGAGCGTCTCCGGCTCGCTGAGCCTGAACTCGACGAGGCACTTGTCCGCGTGTCCGTCGTACTCGCCGGGATTGGTCACTTTCGCGGTGGCCTCGAGCGGCACGCCCTGCGGCCCCTCCGAAACGGCGACCCGCGCGATAGCGCCATAGAACCGGACGTTTGCCAACAGGGTGCCGGTGTTGGCCACGGGCTGGCCATTGCTGCTGACGCTCGGGTAGAGAAACTCAGCCGCGAGCCGGTACACGCCGCGACGTCCTTTTACCGGCATCAGCGTGACGCGGCTCCATGCGCCGAGCTTGAGATAGCGAGCAAACTGCACGCCGGATGCAGGCAAGCCCTGCACCACCTGCTTGCCCGCAATTGCGGCAAGACGTTGCTGCGCGAGCCCGCCGACGCGGCTCAGCATGAGGTCGTCAGGCGCCTCCTTGCCGCGGCTTGCGGCAGTGCGGTAATACGCGCGCGCATTCGAAAACGCGCCGAGGCTCGCCTGCACATCGCCCTGATGGATCAGCGCCATCGCTACTCGCGCGTGCGCTGAGTTGATCGCCTTCGATGAATTGTCCTCTTCGGCCTGCATGGTGGCGGCGTCCGCCAGCATGGATTCCATATCGACCAGCGACTGCGCATCCTTGATGCGCCCCGCATTGAGCGCAGCGACTCCCAGCGCCGCGCACGAGGCATTGGTGCGGCACTGCACATCCTTGCCGGCGAGCACGTAGCGCCGGTACAACTCGGCGCGCGAACCGCTCTCGAACGCCTGGGCGGCAGCGAGCGACGGCGCTAGCACCGCGAGAGCAGCAACAATGGCGAAAGGTTTTGCACGCATGGGTGGAAGGGCTGGTAATCACGTGCTCGATAGCAAACGCCCTGCATAGCGCGTCCAGCAGGCGAGGGCTTCTTCACAGATTCGGGCGCTGCTAGTGATGCTGACAGAAAATTGACGAATGCGCGACATGATCACCCGCCGCCCGGATCCGCGCCAAACTTCTTCCGGTATGCACCCGGACTCGTCAACGCAATGCGCCGGAAATGACGGCGCA
>JBEKNG010000646.1:0-3866 GCA_049523075.1 Paraburkholderia sp. | reverse complement strand
ACTAGCTGACGATGAAAAAAAGGCGCAGCCCGCTAAAGCGGCTGCGCCTTTTCTCTTTCGCGGTCACGTGACTCAGGCAGTCGCTAGAGCAAGCGACCGCCAAGTCTCGCTTACGAGCCGGTCTTGCGCACTGCAGTCTTCTTGGCAGGAGCTTTCTTGGCCGCTGCCGTTTTCGTAGCAGGCGCCTTCTTCGCTGCGACCTTCTTCGCCGGCACAGCTTTCTTCGCCGCGCCACCCTCGTCGTCCGCTTCCGGCGCGGCCTTGGCAGCAGCCTTGGCCGCTGCAGTTTTAGCAGCCGTTTTCGCCGACGGCTCCTTCTTCTCGAACTCGAAGCCGATCTTGCCGTCGCTCTGCTTGACGAGGAACGCCTTGAAGTTGCGGCCGGTGCGCGACGACTTGAAGTTCGTCAGCAGATCGGTGCGACCTTCCTCCAGCAGCTTGCCCATCTGCTCACGCGTGATTTCCTGTTGGAGAATTACCTTGCCCGAGCGGAAATCGCAGGTCTTCGGATTGGCGACCGAGTTCTCGCAGACGTAGCTCATGCCGTGTTCATACACGCGCGCCTGGCACTTCGGACACGCGCCTACCGTTTGCTGTTCGGAGAAGTCCGGCACCTCACCGTCTTCGCCGCCGGAATCCTGACCGAAGTCGAATTCAAGCTTGTAGTTCTTGATCTCGTCGTCGAGCGAAAGCTTCAGGATTGCCGAGAACGGCCGGCCCATCTTGCTGCGGAAGCCCGACAGCGGTCCGATGGTTTTGTTCTGCAGCAGTTCTTCGACTTCCGGAATTTCGAACTGGCGGCCACCAGGAATCTTCGAGATCGAGAACTCGCACTTCGAGCATGCGAAGCGGCGGTAGTTTTCCTTCACCTGACCGCCGCAATTCGGACACGGAGTTTCGAGCGTCGCGTAATCACCCGGGATGGTATCCGAATCGTATTCCTTCGCGCGCTTGACGATGGTCTGCGTCATGCGGGCGATTTCCTGCATGAACGCATCGCGCGGCAGGTTGCCGCGCTCCATCTGCGAGAGCTTGTATTCCCACTCGCCGGTAAGCTCAGGCGCGGTCAGTTCCTTGACACCGAGACCTCGCAGCAGCGTCATCAACTGGAATGCCTTGGCGGTCGGGATCAGGTCACGACCCTCACGGATCAGATACTTCTCACCGAGCAGCCCTTCGATGATCGCCGCGCGTGTGGCAGGCGTGCCGAGGCCCTTGGCCGCCATTGCCTCGCGCAGTTCGTCGTCTTCGACCAGCTTGCCCGCGCCTTCCATGGCCGACAGCAAGGTGGCTTCGTTGTAGCGTGCCGGCGGCTTGGTGACGAGTTGCTGGGCGGCGATCTTGTCCGTCTTGACCTTCTCGTCCTTCTGCACCGGCACGAGGTTCGCGTCTTCGCCGCTGATTTCGCGGCCGTAGATCTGCAGCCAACCCGGTTCGACCAGCACCTTCCCTTCGGTCTTGAAGTGATGGCCGACCACTTCCGTGATCCGCGTCGTCACCCGGTATTCTGCAGCGGGGAAGAACACCGACAGGAAGCGCTTCACGACGAGGTCATAGAGCTTCTGTTCAGGCTCGGACAGATTCTTCGGCGCCTGCAGCGTGGGGATGATTGCGAAGTGATCGCTGATCTTCGAGTTGTCGAAGATGCGCTTGTTCGGTTTCACCCAGCCCTTGTCGAGCACCTGCTTGGCAAACGGCAAGTAGTTGTTGCTTTCCTTGAGCATGCCCAAGGTGTCTTTGACCGTGTCCATATAGTCTTCAGGCAGCGCACGGGCGTCGGTACGCGGGTACGTCAGCACCTTGTGCCTTTCGTACAGTGCCTGGGCAAGACCGAGCGTGTTCTTCGCGGAAAAGCCGAAACGGCCGTTGGCCTCGCGCTGCAAGCTGGTCAGGTCGAACAGTGCCGGCGACAATTGGGTCGTCGGCTTGGATTCTTCCGTCACCGTGCCGATCTGACCGCGGCAGGCCGCGACGATCGTTTCGGCGGCAGGCAGTGCCCACAGACGCGAATCGCGTTTTTCCGGGTCGAATTCGTCGCGCTTGAATTTCGGGTCGTACCAGCGGCCCTCGTAGAAGCCGGCGGCGCAGACGAATTCCGCCTTCACTTCCCAGTAGTCGCGCGGCACGAAGCGGCGAATCTTTTCTTCGCGCTCGACCACGATCGACAAGGTCGGCGTCTGGACCCGGCCAACCGTGGTCAGGAAGAAGCCGCCGCCCTTGCTGTTGAACGCCGTCATGGCGCGCGTGCCGTTGATGCCGACCAGCCAGTCGGCTTCCGAACGGCAACGCGCTGCGTCTGCGAGCGGTTGCATTTCCTCGTCGCTGCGCAGACGGGCAAAGCCGTCGCGGATCGCGGCGGGCGTCATCGACTGCAGCCACAGGCGCTGGACCGGCTGTTTGGCCTTCGCGTGCTGCGCGATCAGGCGGAAGATCAGCTCCCCCTCGCGCCCCGCGTCACATGCGTTGATCAGGTGTTCGACGTCTTTCCGCTTGAGCAGCTTGGTCAGCACTTTCAGGCGCGACTCGCTCTTTGCGATTGGATTCAGGTCGAAATGCGGGGGGATGACGGGCAGATTGGCGAAGCTCCATTTGCCACGCTTGACTTCGTATTCTTCGGGCGCGGCGATTTCCAGCAGGTGGCCGACTGCCGAGGAAAGGACGTAATCGTCACTTTCGTAGTATTCGTCATGCTTGGTAAAACCGCCCAAAGCCCGCGCGATGTCGTTCGCGACGGAAGGTTTTTCGGCGATGATCAGTGCTTTGGACATGACTGGATGTGAGTTGGTAGATCTGGGTTTAGACCCTGGGTTTGCGACCCATTAACGACCGCTTTATAGCACACGGCACAGGCAGGGCGTGTCAAGTGCCATAAAAAGCGGGCCATCATAAATGCGTGTTTGTATATTGAGCAAGCGGCGGCGCGGGCGCTGCAGACTGGTTGCAACGCCCGTGCCGCGGGCTCGCCGGCCAAAAATATGCCGCTCAGGCGACGGCGAGAGCCGGCCGCAGCTTGGGCGCGCCGGTCACGCCGGGTAATGTGGTCAGGTCGGCCAGCATCCGGTCGACAATGGCCGCCTGCGGCAGCACCGTGCCAAAAAAGCGGGTGGTCACACCGTCCTCGATCAGGATGGTGGGAAAATTTTCTACATCCAGGTCATCAAAGCGATCAGCATGGGTTTCAATATCAATCCATGCGAAACAGATTTCCGGATGCTTGTCCGCCAACCGGTCGAACGCATCCCGATATTCCCGGCAGGTTCCGCACCACTCCGCGCACAGGCAGGCCACAAACAGGGTTTCGCGGTCGTTGACGCGCTCGGCGATCCGGTCTTGGTCGGTATCGAGGTTCAGCGCGGGCATGTGGGTTCCTTGCGTACTTTGTCGGGTGCTTTGGCGCGAATGTAGCATGGCGCGTAGTCTGCCGTGATTGCCCATGCCTGGTCATGGCCCACGCTCAGCGATGACTGACACGCGCAAATCGGCCGCCGGGCAGCACTGTCAGACGGCCAGCCAGTTCGAGCTGGAGCAACGTGCTTTGTAACGTGGCGTCCTGCATGTCGGTGCGGGCGGCAAGAATTTCAAGCGTCGCAGGAGCGTGGCCGAGGGCGGCGAGCAGCTTTTCGGCCTCCGGCCCGAGGTCGGCTATAGCGGCGGGCTGAGGGGCTGAGGCGGCGGCAGGGGCGATGGCAGGGGCGGCTCCAGCCGCGATCCCGGGCGCGGATTCCGGCATGGTCGCGGGCGCCGGTTTTCCGGATACGCTGCCCCACGGCATGGGCCCAGCTGCGCGGGCTGGCGCTGGCACAAAACCCAGCTCTTCGAGTATTTCCTCCGGTGTCTCTACGAGCTTGGCACCTTGCTTGAGCATT
>JBEKNG010000645.1:0-3869 GCA_049523075.1 Paraburkholderia sp. | reverse complement strand
CGCTGCGCGACGCGGCGGAACAGCATGGTCTCACTTTTGCACCTGATCCGGCCACGCATAGCCGCTGTACGCTCGGCGGCATGATCGGTAACAATTCGTGCGGCGCGCATTCGGTAATGGCCGGCAAGACGGTCGAGAACATCGAAGCCCTGGAAATCGTCACGTATGACGGCGCTCGTTTCTGGGTCGGTCCCACTAAGGACGATGAACTCGAACGCATCATCGCCGCGGGCGGTCGCCAGGGCGAGATTTACGCGGCACTCAAGCAACTGCGCGATACCTACGCCGATCTGATCCGCGCGAAATTCCCGCAGATCAAGCGGCGCGTGTCGGGCTTCAATCTCGATCAACTGTTGCCGGAAAACGGCTTCAATGTCGCACGTGCGCTGGTTGGTACTGAAGGCACATGCGCGATCACCTTGCAGGCGAAAGTGCGGCTCGTGAAGAGCCCTGCGAAACGCGTGCTGCTGGTGCTCGGCTTTGCGGACATCTTCACGGCCGCCGATGCGGTGCCCCATTTCATGCAGTGCGGGCCGATTGCAATCGAAGGGCTCGACCGCGCGATTATTCGCGGCCTGCAGGCACGTGGTCTGAAAAAGGAAGAGATCGCGCTGTTGCCCGAAGGCGATGCGTGGGTCGTGCTTGAATTCGGCGCGGATACACAAGACGAGGCGGTCAGTCAGGCTCGCGCGGCGGCTCAGTATTTCGCCTCGGGCACGGCGGGTGCCAATGTTTCGATGATGCTCGTCGAAGAGCGCGCGTTGCAGGCGAAGGTCTGGTCGATCCGCGAGACGGGCGCGTCGGCGGTGGCCCTGTCGGTTGATCCTGCGCGTCCGGATCCGGTGGTCGGCTGGGAAGACGCGGCGGTTGATCCTTTGCGGCTCGGCGATTATCTGCGCGCGTTTCAGGCGATGGTCGACCGCTACGGTTATGAAACCAGCCTGTACGGACACTTCGGCGACGGCTGTGTGCATGCCCGCATCACCTTCGATTTGCGCACGGCTGAAGGCATCGCAACGTGGCGCCGGTTTCTGCGCGAGGCGGCGGAACTGGTGGTCGAGTTCGGCGGATCGCTCTCCGGCGAACACGGCGACGGCCAGGCGAAGGCCGAATTCTTGCCGATCATGTATGGCCCGGAATTGATGCAGGCCATGGAGCAATTCAAGGCGGTCTGGGATCCGGCCAACCGCCTCAATCCCGGCAAGGTGGTCCATGCGTACCGCGCCGACGAAAACCTGCGTATGGGGCCGACGTATCGGCCGGTCAACTTGCAGACCAGGTTGACGTTCGTGAGCCAGGAAGGCGACGGTTTCCAACGCGCCGTCGAACGCTGTATTGGTATGGGCAAGTGCCGCTCGCTCGAAGGCGGGACGATGTGTCCCAGCTACCGCGCCACGCGCGAGGAGAAGCATTCGACCCGAGGCCGCGCGCATCTGTTTTGGGAGATGTTGCAGGGCGAGGTTATCAGCGACGGCTGGCAGAGCCGCGAAGTCAAGGAAGCACTCGACACGTGTCTTGCCTGCAAAGGCTGCAAGTCCGACTGTCCGACGCATACGGATATGGCGTCGTACAAGGCAGAATTTCTTTCGCATTACTACGAAACGAATCGAAGACCGCGGCAGGCGATGTTTATGGGCCGGATCGGCGAATGGGCGCCGCTCGCGGCACGCTTTCCGCGGCTGACCAATTTCATCACGTCAGCGCCGGGTCTCGCGCCGCTCGGTAAATGGATCGCCGGTGTTGCACAAACACGTGAGCTGCCGAAGTTCGCGCGGCAGACGTATCGGGAAATCGCACGGCGAGAGACACGCAGTGCCGGGCCTACGCCAGGCGCGTCTAACCCTGCTGATCGCAAGGTGATTCTCTGGGTGGATACGTTTAGCGACCATTTCTCGCCGGAGATCGCGCAGGCCGCTGCTGATGTATTGACGCAACTCGGCTGGCACGTCGTGCTGCCGAAAAAGCGTTTGTGCTGCGGTCGTCCGCTCTACGATTTCGGCCTGCTCGAGCGCGCGCGCGAATTACTGGTGAATGTGCTCGACGACCTCGCCGACGAGATCGCCGCCGGCGTGCCGCTGGTCGGTCTCGAACCCGGTTGCCTGTCCGTCTTCAAGGACGAATTGCTCAAGCAGCTGCCCGATCACGCTCGAGCCAGGCGCCTTTCGGCGCAGACCTTCCTGTTTTCCGATTTCGTTGTACGCGAGCCGTTTGAGTGGCCTAAGCTCGATGCCGAGGTGGTCGTGCACGGGCATTGTCATCAGAAGGCGCTCTTCGGCATGCAAGGCGACACGGCGCTGCTGGAGCGGCTCGGCGTGAAATGGAAACTGCTCGACACAGGATGCTGCGGGATGGCCGGTTCCTTCGGCTTTAACGCGGAGCACAACGCGCTGTCCGAGAAGATTGGTGAAGACAAACTGTTTCCCGCGATTCGTAGCGCGGCGGCTCAGACCATCGTACTGACCAATGGCTTCAGTTGCCGCGAGCAGATCGCGCGGGGCACGGGACGTCACGCGCTGCACATTGCACAACTCGCGCAGCGGGCGTTGGCGGCGCGAAGTGTGACGCCGGCGACCCGCTAGACTTCTGGTGCTGGTGCGGCGACAAACTCAGCGCCGCAGTCCGCCGCGTAATGTGATGAGACCTATGTGGACCGACGCACCTCACGCTTACTTCTTCGACGAATCGACGGGCGTTTGCGGAATATCCGCGCTGGTCGCCATCCACAGCACCTCGGCGTCTTCGTCGCTGGTGGAGACTGCGGCGTGACCGGTGCGGCTATCGAAATAGATGCTGTCGCCCGCATTCAGGTGTGTGGGAGCGTACAGCTCGGAGTACAGACAGACGCTGCCGCTGATCACGTAAAGGAATTCTTCGCCTTCGTGCCGCCCCCAGTCGTCGAACGCATCGAGCGTGTGCGCCGAGATGCGGATGCGAAACGGCAGCATTGCCTTGTGGGCGAGGTCGGTGGCGAGCAGTTCCATCTGGTAGCCGCGGTACGCATGGCGTTGACCGGCGTCCTTGCGGGTCAACGCACGGCGGCCGCCGGCGCTGACTTTCGGCGTCGAGCCGAACAACTCGCCGATTTCGATCTTCAGGCCGAGCACGATCTTTTGCAGCACGTCGAAAGTGGGCGACATGAGGCCGTTTTCCACTTTCGACAACGTCGAGCGCGACACGCCGCACAGGCGGCTCGCCGTCTCGAGCGTCAGGTCCTGTGCCTGGCGCGCGGCACGCACGCGTCGGCCTAGATCCGACGTGGACGGCTCGGCGGGTTTGGTCAGATGGGTATCCATAGCGTGTAGGGACAGAAGCGCTTCTCATGGCGTGCAATGTTTCCGATCATAACATTGGGTAGGCGCCCGGCCTGATCACGTGCAACGAGAGCGCAATTTCCCTTCGGAAACAAGGCGGCGCACTCTGCAGGCCATTTTTTGGTGACGAACCACCGAAGGCAACCTAATTGGAACGTCCCACGGCTTGGTGGATGCGTGCGTTCATTCCTCGCAGGAACTCCAAAAGCTCGGGAGGTTCGACGATGTCGAATTCGACTTCCAGCGTGCACAACCAGGCGGCGATCGTATGTAGAGAATGTGCGCCCGTATGAACTATGCATCGGTGCGAATCGAGCGCAGTCAACTGGCCGACGAGTGGGCAGATGCTTTGGGCAAGTGTCTGCATAGGCACGTGAAGGATAACTTCGGCGCGCACCGGGTAGGCCGCCGTCGAAACCGAACGGGAGACGTATGCGGCTAGATCACCCTTGTCCGGCCCGACCCGAGGCTCGAAACGCGGCCCGGTCGAAACCGGCGGGACGACCCGATCGACCCGGAACGTGCGCCAGTCCGCCCGGCTAGGGTCCCAGGCGACGA
>JBEKNG010000644.1:0-3876 GCA_049523075.1 Paraburkholderia sp. | reverse complement strand
CAACCGCCCGCTTGCATCTCCGCGCGCGATTCGCCCGTATATCTCGGCATCGACGTCATGCGGCCCTCCACCATGCGCAGCATACAGATTATCAGTCGCGGATCGCCCAGTCAGACAAGTCCGACAGTGCTATATTCAACCCGATATTCACGCCATGGCGATCCACGCCTTTTCCCCCGCATGAACGACACGCCGGGTAGTGCTGAGCGATTCGACCAGTCAGCGCCTTCGTGTGATGCTGACGCTGACGCCAATGCCGCGCGTCGCGAGCACCTGAACCAGGTCCTGTTGCGGGTCGCACAAGGCGACCAGCAGGCTTTCGCCGAGCTTTACCGGCTGACCTCGTCGCGCGTGTTCGGCATTATCATCCGCATGCTCCACGACCGGGGCGAGGCAGAGGATCTGCTCCAGGAGGTCTACACCAACGCTTGGCGACGTGCCGATGCGTTCGACCCGGCGCGCGGCAGCGCGATAACCTGGCTCATCACGCTGGCGCGCAACCGGACAATCGACCGGTTGCGGCAGCATCGCGAGGAGCCGCTCGACGAGGCCCAGGTGCTCGACCTTCCCAACGAAGACCCGACGCCCGCCGCGCTGGCGGAGGCGAGCCAGGAGCGGCAGCGCCTCGAACGCTGCCTGGAACGGCTCGAGCCGGAGCAGGGCCGCGTGGTGCGCGAGGCCTTCTTCAGCGGCGCGACTTACAGTGAGTTGGCCGCGCGCCTGCGCGTGCCGCTCGGAACCATGAAAAGCTGGATCCGGCGCAGCCTGATGCAGCTGAAGGTGTGTCTCGAGCAATGAATACGCCGGCCCCTCACGATCCCGAACTGCGCTGCGCGGAACACGCGCTCGGCGTGCTCGACGCCGATGCGCGCCGCGAGCTGGAGCAGTCCGTCGCCCGCGACCCGGCATTGCAGGCCACGCTCGACCGCTGGCAGCGCCGCTTCGCGCCCCTCGGCGAAGACGTCGCGCCCGTCGAGCCTCCGGGCCGCGTCTGGACGCGGATCCAGCGTGATCTCGGCTTCTTCGCCACGCCGGCCGCACATGGCCCGGCGCCGACGGGCGGCTGGTGGAACAGCCTGAACCTGTGGCGCTGGGTCGGCATCGGCGCGAGCGTTGCCGCGCTCGGGCTGCTCGCGGTCAACCTGATCTGGGTGCACGAGGCGCCGCAGCGCACCACCGCCGTCGAAAGCCAGTACATGGTGGCCACGATTGCTCGCCCGGACGGCGTCGCACACTGGACCGCCACAGTCGATCTGCGGCGCGCCCGAATGGTCGTGGTGCCGGCCGACAAGCCGATGATCGCCGCGAACCGCTCGACCGAGCTCTGGCTAATTCCGCCGAATGCGAAACCGATCTCGCTCGGCGTCTTCGCGCCGGACGCGCCGGCGTCGATGACGCTGCCGCCCGCCGTCGTCGCGCAACTGAGCGCGCGCGCTGTGCTCGCCGTGTCGATCGAGCCGAGCGGCGGCTCGCCGAGCGGTCAACCGACCGGCCCAGTACTGGCCACCGGTGCGATGCACGCCGCGTAATAGTCGGCGCCTGACGCGAGCGGGGTAGCGCCGGGCGTCCTCTTATTTATCTCGAGGCCGGACCGCATCGCGCATCCGGCCGCATCCATCTGGCTTCCGGCTCCGTATATGACGGATATCCCCTCCACGGAGTCCTCATGCCTGCCCCCGCCGCCGTTGCCCTCGCCTTCGTCGGACTGATCGTCGCGTTCGCCGCGGTCTGGATCAATCAGTTACGCTCGCAGAACGCCGGGATGATCGACACGGTCTGGGCCGCGACGCTCGGCGGCGTGGCCATGTTCGCCGCCGCGCTCGGCACCGGCGCGGGACTGAACCGCGCGTTGGTCGCGCTAGGCGGCGGCATCTGGGGCATGCGGCTCGCGCGACACCTGTGGCGGCGCAATCACGGGCGAGCGGAAGATCCGCGCTACCGGCAATTCCGTCTGCAATGGGGCGACGCCACCGCGCGCAACATGTTCTGGCTGTTCCAGCTGCAAGCGGTGATCGCGACGCTGCTCTCGGCCGCGTTCTTCGTTCCCGCGTACCGCCCGGAAATGCCCTCGCCGTTCGCGCTTGCCGCCGCGCTCGCGATCTGGTTCGCCGCCGTGGCCGGCGAAGCCGCCGCCGACCGCCAGCTCCGGCGCTTCCTCGCCGATCCTGCCCGGCGCGGCCAGGTCTGTCAGGTCGGCTGGTGGCGCTATTCGCGACATCCCAATTACTTCTTCGAGTGCGTGCACTGGTTCGCCTATGCGGCCTTGTCGATCGGCATGCCGTGGGGCTGGCTGACGCTCGCGCCGCCGTTCCTGATGGCGTGGCTGCTGCTCAAGGTGTCCGGCATTCCACTGGTCGAAGCGCACCTCGTGCTCACCCGGCAGGGCTACCGCGAATACATGTGGACGACAAACGCCCTCATTCCGTGGCCGCCCAGAACCGGCGCGCGCCACCCGCACGGCTGACCTCATCGACCCCAAAACAGGAGCACCCGATCATGACCGCCACCACCAAGCGACCGTCGCCCGCCCGGATGCCCTTGCCCGATGACGACTGGCTGATCCGGTGCTGCGAGCGCGGCTGGCTCCCAGATCCGCTGATCCGCGCCGGGATGCGCGCGCTGATGCGGCAGCGCCTGCGCGACGAACATGCGGACGACGGCGAGCGGTGCGCAACGGCCTACGATGCGTTGCTGCACGAACTGCGCGCAAGTCCGATCGCGATCGAGACGCAAGCGGCCAACGCACAGCATTACGAGGTGCCCGGCGCGTTCTTCGAAGCGCATCTCGGGCCGCGGCTGAAATACTCGTGCGGCTATTACCCGCGCGGCGACGAAACGCTCGGGCAAGCCGAGGAAGCCATGCTGTCGCTTTATGCCCAGCGGGCCGGCCTCGCGGATGGCCAGCGCATCCTGGATCTCGGCTGCGGCTGGGGCTCGCTGTCGCTGTGGCTCGCCGAGCGCTATCCGCGCGCGCAGATCGTCGGCCTGTCGAATTCGCACGGTCAGCGTCACTTCATCGAGCAGCGCGCCGCGCAGCGCGGGCTGACCCACCTGCGGATCGTCACCGGCAACATCGTCGATGTCGAATTCGCGCCCGGCGAGGCGGGCTTCGATCGCGTGCTGTCGATCGAAATGTTCGAGCACGTGAAAAACTACGGACTGCTCCTCGCCAAGATCTCGCGCTGGCTGCACGACGACGGCAAGCTGTTCGTCCACCTCTTCGCGCATCGGCTGCTCGCCTATCACTTCGTGGTGCGAGACGGCGCCGACTGGATGTCCCGCTATTTCTTCACTGGCGGCACGATGCCGTCCGCCGACCTGCTACTGCGCTTTCAGGACGATCTGCGCGTCACGCGGCAGTGGTGGGTGGGCGGCACGCACTATGCGCGCACAGCGAATCACTGGCTCACGTCGCTCGATGCGGCGCGCGACCGGATCATGCCGCTTTTCGAAGACATCTACGGGCGCAACGCGCGCGTCTGGTTCCAGCGCTGGCGCATGTTCTACATGGCGGTGGCCGAGCTGTTCGGTTACGCGGCAGGGCAGGAGTGGGGCGTCGCCCACTACCTGTTCGACAAGCGGCCGGTTCGCGCATGAGCTCGTCCGCCCGATCGCGCGCGAGGCCCCACAATGCTTCGCCCGCATAGGCCGACGAAATCGGCGCGCGCAAGACACATCGCCGCATGGCTCGCGGTCTGCCTGCTGACGCTTGCCGCAGGCTGCTCGAATGCGCCGCCCAATCCGAATCCCCGGGCCGCCGTGCCGCTCAGGACGGTGCCGGTCGATCTGCCCCGCTACATGGGTCGCTGGTACGTGATCGCGAACATTCCGTATTTCGCGGAACGCGTTTTCGTCGGTAGCCGGGCCGAGTGGGCG
>JBEKNG010000643.1:0-3885 GCA_049523075.1 Paraburkholderia sp. | reverse complement strand
GCGATATTGGTGATCGGCGCGAAAAACTCGACGGCTTCGTCGATCTCCATGGTCAGCACGTCGCCGATATTCTTGCCACGCCACGTGACCGCGAGCGTCTCCGGGTTGAAGCGCTGGCCGTGGCAGACGTCGCACGGCACCTTCACGTCCGGCAGGAAGCTCATGCCGATGGTCCGCACGCCCTGGCCTTCGCAAGCCGGGCACCGGCCGTCCCCCGTATTGAACGAGAAGCGTGACGCCGTGTAACCGCGTGCGCGTGCCTCGAGCGTGCCGGCGAACAGCTTGCGGATCGCATCCCAGACGCCGATATAGGTGGCCGGACACGACCGCGGCGTTTTGCCGATCGGCGTCTGGTCGACTTCGAGCACGCGGTCGATGCTTTCCCAACCCGTGATCGCGTCGCAGCCTTGCCACGCGTGCGTGACGTTCAGTTGCGCGCGCGGCGCGCTGCGGGCGAGCACGCTCGAGCGGCGATTGGTAGCCGGTTCGTCTTGCGTGGCGGCCTTGCGGGCACGCCGGGTTGCCGGCGACGACAGCACCGAGCGCCCCACCGCATCCAGCAGGTTCGCCATCAGCACGTCGCGGGCAAGCGTGGACTTGCCCGAGCCGCTCACGCCCGTCACCGCCACGAGACGCGACAGCGGCAGCCCCACGGTCACGTTGCGCAGGTTGTGCAGCTTGCCGCCGTGCACGGTCAGCCATTGCTCGGGCACGGCCACGGCGCTTCTGGTTTTTGGCTTCACCGTGCGGCGCGGCTGCAACGGATGCACGATCGGGTGGGCGAGGAATTGCCCGGTTACCGAATCCGCTTGTGCCGAGAGATCCGCCACACTGCCCTGTGCGACCAGCGTGCCGCCGCGTTTGCCCGCACCTGGCCCGATATCGATGATGTGATCGGCGCGCCGGATCGTGTCCTCGTCATGCTCGACCACCACCAGCGTATTGCCCTTCTCACCGAGCTTGCGCAGCGCGCTGAGCAGAATCTGGTTGTCGCGTGGATGCAACCCGATGGTGGGTTCGTCGAGCACATAGCAAACCCCTTGCAGGTTGCTGCCCAGCTGAGCCGCCAGCCGGATGCGTTGCGCCTCCCCGCCCGACAGGCTCGGCGCCGCGCGATCGAGGCTCAGATAGCCGAGCCCTACTTCCTCGAGGAACTGTAGCCGGTTGCCGATCTCGCTCACCACGTCGCGGGCGATCTCCGCGTCGCGTCCCGACAGTTCCAGCGCGTCGATCCAGCGGCGCGTGTCGCTCACCGTCCATTGCGCGACATCGACGATCGGCTGCGCGTCGAACGTGACCGCGCGTGCAGTCGGATTCAGGCGCGTGCCGTGGCAATCCGCACACGGTTCGTCGACCACGCCTTCCGGCTCCTGCTCTTCGGAAGGCAAGCTCTGTTCACGGCCGCGGCCATCTTCGGCGATCACCGTGTCATCGTAGGCGGCGCGCTGTTCACGCGTGAGCGCGAGGCCCGTGCCGACGCAAGTCGTGCACCAGCCGTGCTTGCTGTTGTACGAGAACATCCGCGGGTCCAGCTCCGGATAGCTCGTGCCGCACACCGGACAGGCGCGTTTGGTAGACAGCACCTTGACCTCGCCCAACTTCGCCGTGGCACGGCCACTTTTCAACGCGTTCTGCAAGCCGTCCAGCGGCGCGAGCAGGTGCATCACGCCCTTGCCGAGTTCGAGCGTTTCAGCGAGCAGGCGGCGCAACTCCGCTTCGTTATCCGCCGAGACCACGAGGTCCGCCACCGGCAGTTCGATGGTGTGTTCGCGGAACCGGTCGAGCTTGGGCCACGGGTCGACCGGCAGAAACTCGCCATCCACCCGCAGATGGGTATTGCCGCGCGCCTTTGCCCACTTGGCGAGGTCCGTATAGACACCCTTGCGGTTGACCACCAGTGGCGCCAGGAAGCCGACGTGTTCGCCCTTGTGGTCGCGCAGCAGTTGCGCCGCGATCGACTCGACACTTTGCGCGGTCACCGGCGTGCCGTCGTGGATGCAATGCTGCAGCCCGAGTTTGACGTACAGGAGACGCAGGAAGTGCCATACTTCCGAGGTGGTCGCCACGGTACTCTTGCGGCCGCCGCGCGAGAGGCGCTGCTCGATCGCCACGGTCGGCGGGATGCCGTACACGGCATCGACCTCGGGGCGCCCGGCCGGTTGCACGATCGAGCGCGCATAGGCGTTCAGCGATTCGAGGTAGCGGCGCTGGCCTTCATGGAACAGGATGTCGAACGCGAGCGTTGACTTGCCCGAACCGGACACGCCGGTAATGACGTTGAACTTGCCGTGTGGAATATCGACGTCGAGCGATTTCAGATTGTGCTCGCGCGCGTTGACGATCCGCACCACGTCCTCGCCTTCGACCGCACGGCGCGCCCGCGCCGCGGTCAGCGCCTTTTGCAGCGGCATGCCTTGCGACGCGGGCCCGGCGGCCGCGCTCATTGCCTGATCGTATTGGAGCAACGCCTGGCCGGTGTAGGACTCGGCGCAGGCCTTGACCTGTTCCGGCGTGCCCGCACACAGCACCCGCCCCCCGCCGTCGCCGCCTTCCGGCCCGAGGTCGATCAACCAGTCCGCCGCGCGGATCACGTCGAGGTTGTGCTCGATCACGATCAGCGAATGACCGCCCGCCAGCAGCTTGCCGAACGCCTGCATCAGCTTGGCGATATCGTCGAAATGCAGGCCCGTGGTCGGCTCGTCAAACATGAAGAGCCGTGCCGCAGGCGCCTGTTTCGCGCTGCGGGCCGTGCTGGCCTGGGCCGTTTCCGCGAGGAAGCCCGCCAGCTTCAGGCGCTGCGCTTCACCACCCGACAAGGTCGGCACTGGCTGGCCGAGTTTCACGTATTCGAGACCCACGTCGACGATCGGCTTAAGCACGCGCAGGACTTCCGCATCCGCCGCGAAGTACTGGGTGGCTTCGCTGACCGTCAGTTCAAGCACGTCGGCAATGCTCAACGCACGCGCCGGCGTGCCGCGTTCGATCTTCACTTCGAGCAGTTCAGCCCGGTAGCGACGGCCATCGCAATCCGGGCAACGCAAATAGACGTCGCTCAGAAACTGCATCTCGATGTGCTCGAAGCCCGAGCCGCCGCAGGTGGGGCAACGGCCGTCGCCCGAATTGAAGCTGAACATGCCCGGACCGTAGCCGCGCTGCTGCGCGAGCGGCACCTTGGAGAACAGCTTGCGGATCTCGTCGAACGCGCCGACGTAACTCGCCGGATTCGAACGCGCTGTCTTGCCGATCGGCGACTGGTCGACGAACACGACTTCGTTCACCTGCTCCGCGCCGACCAGACGCCGGAACGCGCCGGGCGATTCGGTGGCGACGCCGAGATGGCGCGCCAGCGCCGGATAGAGCACGTCCTGCACCAGCGTCGACTTGCCCGAGCCCGACACGCCGGTTATGCAGACGAGACGCTGCAGCGGGATCTCGACGGTCACGTCCTGCAGATTGTGTTCGCTCGCGCCTTCCAGCACGATGCGCGGCGTGTCCTTCTGCACCGGCCGGCTCGACCAGTGCGACACGTCGGCCACATGACGGTGCCCGCCGAGATATTCGCCTGTGAGTGTGCCGGATGAGCGGATGTCGTCCGGCGCGCCATCATAAATGATCGTGCCGCCACGCTCGCCAGGACCGGGGCCCATGTCGATCAGACGGTCCGCGGCGAGCATCACCGACGGATCATGCTCCACCACCACCAGCGTGTTGCCCGCGTCGCGCAGGCGGTGCATTGCCTCGACGATCCGGTTCAGGTCGCGCGGATGCAGCCCGATGCTCGGCTCGTCGAGCACGAACAGCGTTTTGGTGAGCGAAGTGCCGAGCGCCGTGGTGAGGTTGATCCGCTGCACCTCGCCGCCCGACAACGTGCGGCTTTGCCGGTCC
>JBEKNG010000642.1:0-3885 GCA_049523075.1 Paraburkholderia sp. | reverse complement strand
GACGTGTTCGCCGGACACCAGCTTCGGCAAGTATTTCTGCTTTTGCGCCTCCGTACCGTTGCGGTGGATCTGGTTCACGCACAGGTTCGAATGCGCGCCATACGACAGGCCGACTGAGGCCGACGCCCGCGAGATTTCCTCCATCGCAATCATGTGCGCCGTATAGCCCATGTTCGCGCCGCCGTATTCCTCCGACACGGTCATGCCGAGCACGCCCAGATCGCCGAACTTCTTCCACAGGTCCATCGGGAACTGGTCGGTGCGATCGATTTCGGCAGCGCGCGGTGCGATTTCTTTCGCCGCAAAACCCGTGAGGCTGTCGCGCAGCATTTCAATCTCTTCACCAAGCGGGAATTGCAAACCGGGCAGGTTACTCATTGCAGTGTCTCCAGGAATTCGTGGGCATTCGTACGCGGTAAGCGGCGCCTGCAGGCGCGGCGACGCGCTCGCACAAGGCGAATTTCACGCTAGATTTACGTATACGTCAATAGGTATTTTTGAGTGATACTCAGATATCTACAACGTGCCTTTATCCCCTGTGCGAGCGTGATAAACTCGGCGGCACCGGAATCTCCGTACTTCGAAACTTGAACTGGACTCAGATGATCGCCGCACCGAAGACCGTCACCACGGCGGAAGCGCCGGCGGCGCGCCGCCAGCCGGCTGGACGCAAATCGCAGCAGCGCGTGAAGGAAATCCTTCAGGTCGGGCGCGACGTGTTCTCCGAGAAGGGCTACGAGCGTGCTACGACGGCCGAGATCGCGCAGCGCCTCGGCATCTCCGAGGCGACGGTATTCAGCTACTTTCGCGGCAAGCGCGAGTTGTGCGCGCGGGTGATCGGTGATTGGTACGACGAAATCATCGAGGCGATCGAAACTGGCCTGCCGCGCGACGGCAGCGTGCGGCAGCAGTTCGCCTTCATTGTGCGGATGCACCTGCGGCTCATGCTCGTGAACGGCACGGATCTGTGTGCGCTGGTGCTATCGGAGGGCCGTGCGCGGCATCACGAACTAAGCGAAACGCTCACAGACATGCAACGCCGCTATACGGCGCCGCTGATGCGCGTGCTCGCGTACGGCCAGGAAACCGCTCAGGTGCGCGCGGACGTGCCGCTGCGGCTGCTGCGTTCCATGGTGTTTGGTCCGATGGAGCATGTCTTGTGGGACGCCACGCTGGCCAACCGCCGCATGGATATCGAAGCCACCGCCGACAGTCTGATCGAAGTGTTATGGGCCGCCCTGCAGCCGCCCGATGCGGCGCTGGCCGCCTTGGTGCAGTTCCGGCACGAGGTGGGTGAAGCGAACCGGCGGCTGGAAGCGGCCGAAGCAAAGCGTCAGGTGGCGGCATGCGAAGCGGCACCGGCCGGACGGCGCAGCAGGAAGGTGGATGGCGGGGGCAGCGCTTAGCGCCGCGCTTCTGGCGGCCAGCGCGTTGCGTTATACCGGCGCCACACCCACGTAGTTTTCCGCCATCGCGGTGGCCGCCGCGCGTGAGGTTGTGACGTGCTCCAGTTCCGCAACCTGAAGCTGCTGCTCGAACGGCGAAGCATCGTCGAGCCGGTGCATCATGCGGGTCATCCAGTACGAGAAGTGTTCGGCCCGCCAGATGCGCTTGAGCGCGATGGCGCTGTAGCTATCGAGCAGATCCGTACGGTTCTCGTCATAAAATGCCCGCAGGGCAGCGGTTAGCACGCGTACATCGGCCACGGCGAGGTTCAGGCCTTTGGCGCCCGTTGGCGGCACGATATGGGCCGCATCCCCGGCCAGAAAGAGCCGTCCGTGCTGCATCGTGGTCGAGACAAAACTGCGCATGCCGACGATGTTCCTCTGGAAGATCTTGCCGTCCACGACCTTCTGACCGTCGGCGGAGTCGACGCGTGCGTGCAGTTCGGCCCAGATGCGGTCGTCGGACCAGTTCTTCACCGACTCCTTCGGGTCGCACTGGAAATACATGCGCTGCACGTTCGCCGAACGGGTGCTGACGAGCGCAAAACCGCGTTCGTGCCGCGCATAGATCAATTCATCGGAAGACGGCGGCCCTTCACACAGGATACCGAACCAGCCGAACGGATAGACCCGTTCATAATCTTTGCGCAATGCCGCTGGAATCGACGCACGAGATACCCCTTGCGAGCCGTCACAGCCAATCACAAAGTCGCACTGAAGCTCGCGGGCCTCGTCTTGATGCCTGAAGCGGATAGAAGGTGTCGCGGTGTCGATGCCGTGAATCGACGTGTCGGACACACCAAACAGCAAGGCACCGCCCGCTTCCACGCGCGCGGCAACCAGATCCTTGATGACCTCATGCTGCGCATAAACGGTGATCGAACGCCCCGTCAGTCCGGTCAGATCGATGCGCCGGCGCTTGCCCTCGTAGGCCAGTTCGAAACCGTGATGTAGCGCGCCCTCCGCCTTCATGCGCGTGCCGACACCTGCTTCGCTCAGCAGATCCGTGGTGCCCTGTTCGAGCACGCCTGCACGAATGGTGGATTCGATCTGCTCACGCGCACGCGATTCGAGCACGACCGACTCGATACCGCGCAGATGAAGTAAATGGGAAAGAAGCAGGCCTGCCGGCCCGGCGCCGATAATGCCGACTTGTGTGCGCATGAATGTCTCCTTACGGCAGCGATTGATTTGTTGGTCAAGTGTGCCGATTACCCGGCATATCGCGCAACGCGATATCGCGGATAACGACTATCTAGTTTTGAGATAACACAGGAGGATCTGCCGGCAACGGCGGCCAGCTTTCTCAGACCTTACGCGTCCAAACAATGGCCGCGTTAACCTATACGCTCGCCGATGGGCCCGACGAATCCACTGCGGATTGCCCGCGTGGCATTGAGCTTGCTGCCTTCGTTTCCGAAACCGTCGCCCCGCAAGGCAAACCAGAACAACGAGGAAAACCGCATATGGCAACGCGCACGAAACCGCTAATCCGGGTTGGCATTGGAGGTTGGACCTATGCCCCATGGCGTGGGACGTTTTATCCAGAGGACCTCACGCAAAAGCGCGAACTCGAATACGCGAGCCGCCAGTTGTCGACCATCGAAATCAATGGGACGTTCTACGGCTTGCAAAAGCCGGAGAGCTATATGAAGTGGCACGACGAGACGCCCGACGATTTCGCGTTCGCACTGAAGGCACCGCGCTACGCGACGAACCGGCGCGTGCTGGCCGAAGCCGGTGACAGTATCGAACGCTTCTTCGGCAGCGGCCTCGTGCATCTGAAACAAAAGCTCGGCCCAATCAACTGGCAATTCGCCACGACCAAGCAATTCGATGCAGAGGACTTCGAAGCGTTCCTGACATTGCTACCGAAGAAACTGGACGGCCTGACGTTGAAGCATGCCGTGGAAGTCCGGCACGAGAGCTTCCGCAGCGAAGCCTTCGTCGCGCTGGCACGCAAATACGGCGTGGCCATCGTACTCGCCGGTGATAGCGACTATCCGCAGATCGCCAATCTCACCGCGCCGTTTGTGTATGCGCGCATCATGGGAACGACCGAAGCTCAAACCCAAGGCTATTCGAAGAAAGCACTCGATGCGTGGGCGGAGCGGGCACGCCAGCTGGCCGCCGGCACCGTCCCTGATGATCTTGAACCCGTCGAGGCAAAGGCCGCCGCAAAAAGCGGGCGAGATGTTTATCTCTACGTGATCAGCGGCTTCAAGGAGCGCAATCCGGCCGCGGCCAAAGCGATCATTGAACGGCTTTAATGGCCATCAGTTCATCCATTCGTCCGCTCTGGAATCCCCTGTCTACACGCAAGGGGATTTCCACGGCGGCCCTCGCCCTCATTCAGATCTAAGGAAGGTCTGCATAAATCATGCAGGAATTGAGTTGCCAAATATGCCGTCGACTGCGACGATTTGGGCATGAGACAAGC